>NZ_PPAF01000008.1 GCF_002913045.1 Campylobacter concisus
AGGTGGATGTCATAAGTTCGAGTCTTATAGCGACCACCATTTTAGGTGCAGCGGTAGTTCAGTTGGTTAGAATGCCGCCCTGTCACGGCGGAGGTCGCGGGTTCGAGCCCCGTCCGCTGCGCCATCTATTATTCTTTGACTTTCATTTTCACCATTACTATAATTCTTAAAAATAGTGTATTTATTAAAAAATTTATGTTTTAAAATTTTACATATAAAATAAATTAAAAAGTAAAATCTAATTTATCGCCACTAAATCGCATATATTTAAAAATAAATCTTTTTCTAAAATTTCTAAATAATTGATACAAGACAAATCAAAATTAATATTTTTATCTCTAAGTTATCAAAAAATCAATATAATCGTAAAAATTTAATAAGGGAAATTTATGGCATTTGAAAATGTATTAAAAGCGATTGAAGATATAAAAAATGGCAAAATGGTAATTATGGTCGATGACGAAGACCGTGAGAATGAAGGAGACTTGGTCTTTTCAGCGGCAAGCAGCGATATGCAAAAGGTAAATTTTGCGATCACTCATGCAAAAGGTGTGCTTTGCCTTGCGATGGATGAAGCAAACGCAAAAAGACTTGATTTGCCGCTAATGGTTTCTAAAAATACATCTAGCCACGAAACCGCATTTACTGTCACAATTGATGCAAAGGAGGCAACAACAGGCGTAAGTGCTTATGAGCGTGATATGACGATTAGACTTGCTGCTAGTACTGATTCGGTGCCTGAAAATTTTGTAAGGCCTGGGCATATATTTCCGCTTATTGCAAAGAAAGGCGGCGTACTCGTTCGAACAGGTCATACTGAAGGATCAGTTGATCTTTGCAAACTTGCTGGCGTTAGTCCAATGGCAGCAATTTGCGAGATCGTAAAAGAAGATGGCACAATGGCCAGACGTGATTATCTGGAAGAATTCTGTAAAAAATTTAACCTAAATATGATAAGCGTTTCTGAATTAGTAGAATACAGACTTAGCCACGAAAGCTTAATAGAGGTTTCGCCCGCAAAGAGTGTAAAAATCTGTGGTTTTGAAGCAAAAAGATATGACATAAAAGATCACGAAAATAAAAATCACGCTGCCTATGTTTTCGGAGAGACAAAAGCGCAAGCTAATGTAAAATTTCAAAAAATAAGCAAAGACCATGAGCTTTTAAGCGGAGATAAATTTGATAATTTATTAAAGTCGTTGGATTTTTTAAGTAAAAATGGTGGAGTGTTACTATTTTTAGACAGTAATAAAAGCGATGCAAGCTCACAAAAAGATTATGGCATTGGGGCACAAATTTTAAAGTATTTTGGCATAAGCGAAATTGAGCTTTTAAGCTCAAATAAAAATAAAGAATTTGTAAGTCTTGCAGGCTTTGGACTTGATATAAAAGACTATAAAGAAATTTAATTTTGCCACGTTCTTTTAATGCGGATATTGATCATCCTAATAGCAAAATTCTTCACTTGGAAAAATTTTGCCTTTTACATCATTTGCGTAGGATTGCACACTCTTTCTTACAATATCCGCTCCATCAAGATATCTTTTTACAAATTTTGGTTTAAAGTCTTCAAAAAACCCAAGCATATCAGACCACACAAGTACTTGCCCATCGACGTTTACTCCAGATCCGATACCAATAACTGGTACATGAACTTGCTTTGTTATCTCGCTAGCCACGCTACTCATCGTGCCCTCAAGTAAGATACCAAATGCTCCAGCTTGCTCAAACGCCAAAGCCTCTTCAATTAGTTTTTTTACCTCGATCTCGCTTCTGCCTTTTATCTTATATCCACCTTCAAATTTATAAAACTGAGGCTTTAAGCCAATGTGAGCCATAACGTTTATGCCCTCTTCACAAAGGCGCTTCACTAAATTTACTTGGTGCATGCCAACTTCGAGCTTTACTGCATCGGCATTTGTCTGTTTGAAAAATTTCATCGCATTTTTTATCGCTTGCTTTTCATTTGTGTAACTACCAAATGGCATATCGGCCATGATAAAAGTATTTTTAGCTCCATTACAAACGGCCTTTGTATGATAAAGCATGGTATTCATGTCCGCACTTATCGTACTTTCTTGCATATTAAAACTCATATTTAAGCTATCGCCAACCAAAATAATATCAGCATAATCATCAAAAAGCTTAGCAAATAACGCATCATAGGCAGTTATCATTATAATAGGCTCAATGCCTTTTTTATTTTTTATATCATTTATGCTTAGTTTTTTCTTCTGAGTTTTTTCATTTTTCATTGCAAGCTCCAAGGATTTTTAGCTAAAAGGCTAACAATTTTATCAAATTTTTGCTACAATTACGCCAATTTCTTAAGGACATAAAAATGGGTATATTAAAAAGGCTTGAAATAGATTACTCTTATGATATAGTTGAAGAATTTTTATCTCACTATGCTTTAATGTGCGATTTACTTGAGCCTTTGATAATAAATTTAGGAAGAGCTGATAAATATAAAGATAGTATCTTAGAGCTTACTAGGATTTTTCATAATATTAAATCAGCAGCAGGATTCATGCATCTTGATCCGATATTAAAGCTTACAACTTTAGCTGAAGAGATAACTCAAGAGGCAAGAAGTCTAAAAGGGCCAGCAAATGATAAATTTATAGATTGGTTGCTACTTATTAGCGATCAGTTTAATAAATATAAAGATGATGTCGAGAACGATTTTGAATATTTTAGCGTTCTTGAACCAAAAATCATTGATGTGCCTGCAAAACTTAACTAAATAATTCACTAACCATTTTATTTTTTGGGAGCGACTTGGCTTCGACAGGAGCAGAGTGTGTACGGTGGCACGTCGCTTTGAGCAAAGCGTAAAAAGCTCAAATTAAATTTAAACGCAAACAACGTTAATTTCGCTCCTGCTTACGCTAAAGCTGCGTAAGTTCAGTTGAGCCTTGCTTAGTCTAATTCTAGCTAGGACAAAAGCAAGTAATTTAGCTAGAGTAGGCTCGCAAAGTGACTGCTTGCTAGCTGAAATTTTAGTCTTAGTCTAAATTTTGGTTTTGGAAAGTGAGCCTTTTTAGATGAAATTTTCACTTTTGCTAAGCGTGTAGAGGCTGTATGCATTTTGTTTTTGGACAGGGGTTCGATCCCCCTCGCTTCCACCATTTCTATCTAAAATACAAATAAAAATTTTATTAAATAGCTTAAATTAAAAAAGCTCTTCTGACTCAAAATAATTTTGTGAAATATTTCGCTCTTTTTCATTAGTATTTACATGAAGCACATAATAGCCTATATGTGTGTTGCTAGCATCTATTAGTGGTACCACGCAAAAGTAGTGCGTTTTATAAACGTAAAATTCATATTCTTTAAAATTAATATCACGCAAAAAACCTACTATGTTTAAATTTGCACTGCTTAAATTTTCGATGTAATAATCATTTAAAATTTGATCACTCGGAATGCTTTTACGTGATGGCATCTTGTCTTTTGCCAAAAGAACAAATAGATCAATTCCTTGCTTTTTAAAATAATTTCCAAGTGAGTCAAAATTTAACAAAACCTCGATGTTGCCAATAATTTTACCATCACGTACTACGTTTGAGACAGCCCTTATATGCGTTCCAGCATACCACGCCTCGATGCCGACCATGGGCTTGTTTTGATGCCTTGACTCTTGCACTAAAAACCTACTACTAGCGATCATATCGCCATATCTGTTTAGATCCCAACTCCTTACATAGCTTTTTAGATCTTTATCATAAATGTGAAGCTTAATGTTGTTATACATCGAAGCTGCGCCAAGGGTTTTGGTTAAATTTTCGATATTTTTTATGCATTCATCGCGGCTTTGACCTAGCAAGCACATTTGTATAGACTCATTTTGAGCAAGCAATATAGAGATTGCCATTGATGAAAATTTCTCATCATCTATACTTTTATTAAGCTGTTTTACCTGGTAATCAAAAAAGACTCGCATATTATTTTGCATCTTTTCAGCCATATAAGAGCTGTAAAGAAAGTAAAAAAGCCCTCCAAGCACTATGATAAAGATAAAAATGATATAAAAATTAAGATATTTTTTATACTTATTCAAAACTAGCCCTTAACTTTTCTTCTAAAAATTTTGCAAATTTATCAAATTCTGGCAACGCAAGCTCGCTTTTTCTTTTTGGATTAGCCCAAACGCTATCTGGAAAAAATGCGTCATCACTAAATCTAGCAATAACATGAATATGCACATGTGGCACGTAGTTACCAAAACTAGCGATATTTATCTTGGTTGGTTTATAAAACTCAAGCATCGCCTTTTCACTTATAAGCATCGCCTCAAAAAGCCTAACCCTACTCGCTTCATCACAATCGCTTAGCTCACGAAATGGCTTAATGGTAAAAATTTTTATCCAAGGAAGTTCATTGTCTTCACGCTCGATTTTTATAAATTTATCTTCATAGATCATATTTGTTCCTATTTTTATACAAAATTTCTCTCTCTTAAAAGCGTATAAAGTTTGATAGTCGAGATAAAAAATGTTACGATCGCTGGTCCAAGGATCACACCCCAAAACCCAAATGTCGTGATGCCGGCGAGCATCGCAAAGAATATAAGAAGTTCATTTATTTTTGTTGGTATTTTAACCAGCTTTGAGTTTATAAATTTAATAACAAGTGGTTTTAAAAGCGTATCAGCTGCAAATGAGATCACTACGATCGTATAAATTGCGATAGTTATCGATGCTGCTATGTTGGCATTTGCAAATTCATAGATACTAATAGGCCCCCATGCCAAAATGCCGCCAACAACTGGAATAAGCGAAGCAAAGCTAAAAAAGATACCAGTTAGCACGCCATCATATCCGTAAAAGCTTGTGATAATAGCAAACAAAAAGCCTTGGATTATCATATTTGCAATGGTTGAATAAAAAACCACACTCATCACGTTGCCAACTTCGCTTAAAATAGACTCTGTGTCATCTTGTTTTAGCGGAAGTGCATATTTTAGATAGCTGATTAGTTCATTGCCGTAAAGATTGCAAAAAAAGAAAAAGACCAAGATAATGATCATATCAATGCCAAATTTAAGGCTTAGCTTGCCTAAATTTGCGAGATTTGTAGCAAGCTGGGAAAATAGCATCTTAATATCAAGTCCGCCTATAAATTCTTTTATTTTTGGCTCTAAAAAATTTATCGACTCAGGCATCCTAAAATCATAATTTTTGATAAATTCGATAGTCTTTGTGACATTGTTTATATCAAAGCCAGCTGCGTATTTTGCGATCTCAACTACCGCATAAAGAAGTGGGGCGATAAATAAGCAAAGAAGCACAGACGTGGTAAGAGCCGATGAAAGTGTCTTGCGGTTTTTAGTGAGCGATAAAAATGCGATTTGGACATTTGAAACTGCGACAGCAAGCAGTGCAGCGATAAAAATATCAAGCAGATATGGTTTAAAAAGATAGACCACCAAAGCCAAAGCACAAAATACAAAAATTCCAAAAAATAGTCTATTATTCATCTTGCTCCCTTAAAATGGGGTAATTATAGCAAATTTATCAAAGCTGCTCATTTGCTTCCCAAATTTGCTCAATCTCTTTGCCATCAAGCTTGCAAAGCTAGCAAGTACGGCTAGGCTTTTGGCATTTTTAGCATGCTACTGGCGCTTAGTAAATTTAGATAAATTTATAGTTTTACGCAAAATTTCTAGCTCAAAAGCTCCTACAAATTTAGACATTTACGTGCACTGAAAATTTGCCCCGACGATCTCGCATTCATCACATATTTGAACATATATAGTTCCCTCGCCATCTACTAGACTTCCAAGAGGAATTTGTGCTAGATATTTCATGCTTTTGCTACATTTTGGACATTTTAAATACTCAGCATCTTGCTCCCACTGTGGATATCCACCAAGCAAAATTTCACTATCTATCATATACGAGTAGTGAGCGTAAACCTCGCTGGCTAGCTCGAAATTTTGCCCATCAAGCGTTGCCACAGCGTCTCTTAAATAGTCCTCACTCTCACCCTCGCCTACTATCTTTGTTTGCACGCTATTGCCGCCATTTTGGCAAAAATACTGCACAAGACCAACGCATGTTGGACAAAATTTAAGTACAGCATCGTTTTTTAGCTCTAGTCCAAGTCGCTTTAGACTCTCTTTTTTGATGATAAATTCTAGCATCTCGCCGCTACAAAATTTACATTTTTCATCGCTTAGTGCTTTAAATTTAATGCTTGCATCTGCGTTTTGGCTTGGCCCACATGTAAAACATTTATCAAAAACTAGGCTTCTTCTCTTGCCACTCTCGTCAAAGCTCCAGCCAGCAACCTGCGCATATCCGTACATATCAACATGAAGCTTCGCCTTCCAAGGCTTTGGCGCATTATAGAGCTTAAAAAATAGATCCCTTACCACCTCATCGCCCTGCCAGGCAAGTGCGCAAAGGATGTGATTTATTTTTACGATATTTTCAGCACCATTTAGACTATTTATGAGCTCATCTCTTACGTCACTTGAGGCGTTTTTGTAAATTTCAAATGGATAGTATTCACACTCTTTGGTCACTTCTCTTATTATCTGCTCGTCGCAAATGCCGTGCAGGTAAAAAATATAGACAAGGTCGCTATAAATTTCATCATATTTGCCTATCTCGTCTGTGTGAGCTAGGACATTTTTTAGCTTTTGCTTAATCTCAGCCTCGCTTAAGCCTTGATAAAACTCGAGCTTCTCTTTTTGTCTGCAATCATAGCAGATCCCATCAAAGTAAATCGTCCTTTGCTTGCACTTAGGACAAAGATATGGCTCACCCATTTTTGCTCCAAATTTAAATTTTGCTACTCAAAAAGCCCTTTTTCGATGTCGATCTTGACGTTAAAGGTCTCAAAGCACTTCGCACTTGCGATCCTGCCCTTTGCAGTGCGCTCGATAAAGCCATTTGCAAGCAGATATGGCTCGATGACGTCCTCAACTGTGCCCTCATCCTCACTAAGTGCCGCAGCGATCGTGCTAAGTCCCATAGGACGACGCCTTGCTTGCATCAAAATTTCTAAATACCTAATATCCATCTCGTCAAACCCAAGCGAATTTACACCAAGCGCGTTAAGCCCCTCTTTTGCACGCTCGTGGCTGATGATTAGCTCGTCATTTACCTCAGCAAAGTCGCGAATCCTCTTTAATAGCCTAAGAGCAATCCTAGGCGTGGCACGTGAGCGTTTGGCGATCTCAAGTGAGGCGTTTTTGTCGCACTCTTTGCCAAGCTTAGCTGAGGCGATCTGCACAATACGGCTTAGCTCGCTGCTTGTATAAAACTGCAGCCTAAAGTCCATTCCAAAGCGGTCTCTTAAAGGCGCTGAGATCATGCCAGCACGTGTCGTTGCTCCTATTAGCGTAAATTTTGGCAAGTCTATCTTGATAGTCTGGGCAGCTGGGCCAGAGCCTATGATAATGTCTAGCCTAAAGTCCTCCATCGCAGGGTAAAGCACCTCCTCGATAGCTGGGCTTAGGCGGTGGATCTCATCGATAAAAAGCACGTCGCCCTCTTGTAAATTTGTAAGGATCGCCGCAAGATCACCACTCTTTTCTATCATCGGCGCTGCGGTCATTTTGATACTTACACCCATCTCGTTTGCGATGATGTGAGCAAGGGTGGTTTTACCAAGTCCTGGAGGGCCGTAAAATAGCACGTGATCTAGGCACTCATTTCGCTTTTTGGCTGCTTTTATAAAGACATCTAAATTTTGCTTGATCTTTTCTTGTCCGATGTAGTCTTCAAATTTTGTCGGTCTAAGCGAGACTTCAAAGTCATTTTCAAAGCTTACTTTTTCGATTTCAACGATTCTATCCAAAGTTTTTCCTTCTAAATTTAAGGCTTCATTTTACGCTTTTATGCTTAATTTAAGCTCGTTTAAATTTATAATAAAAGGTGCTGCCCTCGCCGTAGACGCTATCAACGCCGTATGTAATTTCATGTTTTTGGCAAATTTCACTGACGATATTTAGCCCGAGACCAAAGCCACCTTGGATTTCATCCTCTCTGACGTATCTTTTCCAGACCTTTTTGACGTCCTTTATCCCCTTGCCAAAGTCCTGCACACTAAGCTTTATGCGCTCATCCTCAAAGCTTAAATTTATTAGTATCTCGCTCTCTTTTTGGCTGTATTTTATAGCGTTTGTAATCGTATTATCAATGATACGTTGAGCCTCTACTTTGCTTAGTATGATATAGGCATCATCTACCAAATTTGTATTTATAACTATGTGCTTGACATCTGCCACACTTTGTAAAAATTTCACCCTTTCACTCACGTACTCGCCTAAATTTAGCCGCTCATTTGAGAATTTGATGTAGCCACGCTTTATAAAATACTCAACATCTTCGTAGGTTATTTGCATCTGTTTTAAAGCGTTTTTGATGCGGGTTATATACTTGTTTTCAAGTCCAAGCATCTCAAGGTTCATGCCAGCCACGCCAAGTGGGGTCTTTAGCTCGTGCATGGCGTCATTAAAGAAATTGTTCATATATTTTTGAAACTCTTTATAGGGCTTAACGCTGCTTAGATATAAGAAATATACGATAAAAAGCACAGCCACAAGGATGACAAGGAGCATAAGTGCCGCTAGAAATATACTTTTTTCATTATCAAGCTCTTTTTCAACGACAATATAATAAGGCGTTTTATCCTTTATAAAAAAACTTTTATAAAACAAGAAGCCATTTTCTTCAAGTGTTACAAATTTAAAGTTACTTGGCTGCTTGGCGAGATTTGAAATAATTGGATTAAAATTTACATCATAGATTGCAAATTTATACTTTAAAGAAGGAGTTATATTTTCATTTTTTAAAAATGAATTTTTGATAATAGTTTCATGCTTCATCGCACCAAAAAGAGCTTTTGAAGTGCTATTTTTTTGGCTTAAATTTAAGATCACAAAGCTTTGAAAACAAAAAAGCGACATTATCACAAATGTCGCTATGATCTGGATCTTAAAGCTCTTGTGCATCTATCTTGTAGCCTATACGCCTCTTTGAAGTGATAAAGTCACTAGTTGTTTTGTTTCTTATCTTTAAAACGTGCATTCTGATATCAGCGCCTTCTATCTCTTTATCGTTCCAGACAAGATCTCTTAGCTCTTCCATGCTGACGTAAGAATTTAGATGTGAAACTAGACACTCAACAAGTGCGACTTCTTTTGCGCTAAGATCGACCATTTTGCCGTTTTTAAATAGCGCACGCTTGTTTAGATTAAAGCTAAATTCGTCATTGATCTTTACTATGTTTTTATCGTCAGTTCCATAGTATTTTCTCATAAGCTCAGCTACTCTAAATTTAAGCTCAGCAAGCTCAAATGGCTTTTTTAGGTATTCGTTACAGCCAAGCTCATAGCCAATAGCCATATCGCCTATATCAACTAAAGATGTTGTTATCATGATAGGAGCGTTTGGATTTAGACTTCTTATATACTTGATAACTTCATGTCCATTTACACCAGGTACTTTTATATCAAGTATAAAAAGATGATAGAAATTTTTCTCTATCAGATCACACGCTTCTTGTCCATCGCTCACCGCTGTAACTTCATAACCAAGCGTCTGTAAAAACTCACAGACGCTCTCTTGAAACCCTAAATCATCTTCTAAAAGTAAAATTTTCAAATCTCTCTCCTAAAAAATAAGTCTTATTAAGATTTAGCCCTATTGTAATATTTAATAGGTAAATTCAAAATTAAAATTATTTTTTAAGCATTAAATAAAAATTTGCCCCGCATAGACAATGTAACACCTTAGCAAAAAGACGCCACATATTACGAATAGCGCGTTGATCACGGCAAATTCGCGTTTAAAATCATGCACCTTTAAAACGCTTAAATCCAAAATGATAGGCAATGCCATACCAAAACCAATAACACCTATATAAAACATCAAACCAAGAGAATTTACACTGAGTGCACTAGCAACTGTATTTGCGCCGCTTGCACTTGCATTTGAAACAAGTACAAAAAGTACAACTATAAGTAAAAACTCAACTATAATCGCAAAAAAGTCAAATTTTAATAAATAGTGTGCAGCATCGTTATGTTTTTTCTCTTTATCTTTTAGTACACCGATTAATAATGTAAATGCACCAGCACAGCTTAAGCCAGACACCAAGAATAATACTGGTAAAACTGGTGTGTTCCAAAGTGCGATCTTGTGAGCTGCGCTTAGCAAGAAGCCTGTATATGCACCAACGCCAATGCCTAGGATAAAAAGCAAAATTTCAAGTAGGCTTGAAAGCTTGCTAGCAAAATTTGCAACCACATCAAAAAGAGGAATTTTAAGCAATGCAATCTCGTTTTTAAATGCACCAACTGCATATATAACGCTAAGAGGCGTATAAACTAAAAGTAGTGCAACGCCTATTGACATAACTGAGTCAAAGTTATAAAGCAACAAGATCCAGTAAAAGCTAAGCGGCTTGCCAAGATCAAGCACCAAAAGAGCAAGTCCAAGGACGATCGCCACTGGAGCGATAAGAGCAGCTGCTTTAAAATAGTAGTTCTCTTTGCCATACTTTTTTGAAATGAGCACAGCAACGATGCTAGCACCCGCACTAAGTCCTGCTAAAAATAGATAAACGGCTATCGGCCAACCCCAGTAAATTTCAGAGTATTGAGCTAGGCTTCCTGACATGTTATTCATGGTGTACTCCTTTTGTATTTGCGATCATCGCAAGTGAAGGTTTTGTGTTTAGCTCCGCTTTTGGCAAGTAGTATTTGCTCTCTTTTAATTTCTTTGAAATTTTAGAGTTTTCATCATTTACATCGCCAAAAGTTAGGGCATTTGTAGGGCAGACGCTAACGCAAGCTGGCTCTTTGCCCTCTTCTAGCCTACTCTCATAGCAAAATGTGCATTTGCCTATCTCGCCATCTGGCATGACGTAGCGAGCGTCGTATGGACAGGCTAGGATGCAATACTTGCAACTAACGCAAATTCTATGATCAAGCAGCGTTACGCCATCAGCTGTTTTAAAGCTAGCGCCAGTTGGGCAAACCTCAACACAAGGTGCATCTTCGCACATAACACAGCTTTGACGTAAAAAGTCAGTCTTTAAATTTGGAAATGTCCCACTCATCTTTGCATGCACCTGCAAGCGGTAAAGTCCCCTTGGTACGTTGTTTGCACTTCTGCAAGCTACCGAGCAGCCTTGACAGCCGATGCATAAATTTTCATCATGTATCATCATATATTTTTTCATTTTCTATCCTTACGCTTTACTTATGCTAACGCCAACATTTGTAACCATAGTCGCAGCCACTGGCCCTTCGGCTGGATTAAGAAGCACGCTTGTATTTAGCCCCACGTGATCTATACTCTTAAGAGCTGGAGTGATGTGTCCAAAGCCGTGATAGATAAAGAGTGTATCTTCTCTAATGCCATCAGTCACCATAAGCTTGCCCTTTTGCTCGCCAAATTTATTTTTTACCACGACCATATCGCCATCTCGTAAATTTTTACGTTTAGCTGTTTTTGGATTTATCCAGATAGGGCTATCACTCATAAGATCATGAAGCGACGGCACCGCCTGAGTGTGGCCGTTGGTATGAATAGGCGTTTTGCCACAAGTTAAACAAAGATCATGTCCATCAAATGTGTCCATATCTTTATCATTTAGCGCGCCATATCCTGCAAACTGCGCCTCGACATCAGGCAAAAATAGCTCTATCTTGCCGCTTTTTGTTTTAAGCTTAGCCATATCATCCATTAGACCATTTTCACCTATAAATTTAGTAGCGACTGGATATTTAGCAACAAATTTATCGATCATGCCTTTTTCTCTAAACAAAATTCCCGGCTCATCCCACGTGATAAAGCCATCTTTTTCCAGCGCAGCAAGTAAATTTACATCTCCGCCAGCTTGCTGCATCCTAAACTCACGTATATCGTTCCAAGTGTAAAGCTCATCTATCTTCATGCGGCGTGCTAGCTCTCTAAAGATAAATGCCCCATCTCTTGTGTCGCCAACTGGATCAATAACTTTATTTCTTATCATATAAGCTGGCTTTAGACCTGACTTATCCTCTATGCCCTCGTCGCGCTCTAGGTAGCTACTCTCAGGCAAGATGACATCAGCAAATGTCGCCATATCGTTTAGATAAACATCGCTTACCACGATAAAATCAAGCTTCTTCATAGCCTCTATGCTCTTCATCGTCTCAGCAACGTTTATTAGGTGGTTAAAGCGGATGTTAAACCAGCCTTTTATGGCGTAAGGCTTCTCGTTTAAGATAGCGTCATTTATATCCATCAAAACGCCATGTTTTCTACTTACAAATTTATGCCTACCAGCCTCGCCAGCGAAGTCTAGTCTAGTGACTTTTGGCACTTTAAATTTCTCATCTGGATTTTTAAGAACTGGAAATTTATCCTCGCCAACTAGCTTGTTAAAGGTTTTTGCATTTTTGCCACCAAAAAGACCACCTTTGACCTCCCAGTTACCCATCATCGCATTTGCCACCATGATGGCTTTTGTTCGCATATATTCAGCTCTTGTAGTGGTTGTCTTATGCCCAAAATCAAAAATAACTCTTGGGGCAGCTTTATAAATTTCATCAGCGATGCGTCTAACATCACTTGCTTTTATGCCGGTGATCGCCTCTTGCCATTCAGGCGTTTTGCCCTCTATGCTTTTAACGATCTCATCAAAGCCAATTGTAAATTTCTCAATAAATTCTTTATCATAAGTACCATTTTGTATCCATGTATTTATGATAGCTAGCACAAAAGCTAGATCAGTGCCAGGTCTAACTGGTAGCCACTCATCAGCCTTTGAAGCCACCACGCTAAATCTTGGCTCAAGTACAAGTAGCTTTGTATCTTTTTTAGCCGCAAATTTAGCAAGTTTTTTAGCATCGGCTATAACTATGCCTTCAAAGAGATTGTGACCAAAATTTACAACGTATTTTGCATTTGCAAAGTCTCTTTTTAGCTTAGCTATGCCATACATCTGCTCGCAGACCATTTGATATGTGATAGGACAGCATGAAAAGTGTGAAAAGCAGTTTGGCGAGCCGTAAGCTGAGGCAAAATTTACCATTAGCTTATGCGTTTGCGAGCTTTTACAGGTAAAAACGAAGCTTTCAGGGCCATACTTTTGCTTTATCTCAAGCATTTTTGAAGCAACTAGATCAAGTGCTTCGTCCCAGCTGGCCTCGCGCCACTTATTTTCGCCTCTCTCACCAACCCTGATCAAAGGCTTTTTGACTCTATTTTCGTCATAAAGCTGACTAAAACCAGAGCCACCTCTTGCACAAAGCGAAGTTGCCGTACCACCAGCTTTCGGATTACCACTTAAGAAGCAAATTTTATTATCAACGACCTTTGCTTCAATAGGGCATCTTGAAGAGCACATCTCGCAAAAGCTGCGGACATACTTCTCATCTTGCTTTGCAGTATTTTCTAAAGCACCACCCGGTAAGGATGATGCAACCATACTAACTCCAGCACCGAATTTTAAAAATTCTCGTCTATTTAAGCTCATCTTTCTCCCTTTAAAAGATATTTGCCTTTAGTTATTCTAGTATTTAAAGTTGAAAATAAAATTAAATTTTACTTAATATTTATATTTAGATTTTTAGTTTTAAAAAATTGGTGTTCTAATATCAAAATGAGTAAAATTCTAAAAAAGATAAATTTAATTAATATAATTTTTAACGCAATCTTATAAAAATTTTGAATATAAAATTTTGATTAAGGATTTTGAATAGAAATTAAAAAATTTTCAAGGGATTTAAAAAGCCGAGAGAGATCTCGGCTTAAGTTTGATTTAAAATACTTATAAAAGTATCGGAGCTATCAAAAATCCAAGTGCAACAGAAAAAGCAATAGCTAAAACGCCTGGAATAAAAAAGGAGTGGTTAAATATATATTTACCTATCCTAGTTGTTCCAGTATCATCCATTTGAACGGCTCCAAGTAGTGTCGGATATGTTGGCAACACAAACAATGCTGAAACTGCAGCGAATGATGCAACTAAAATATATGCGTCACCGTTATTTGCAGCAGTTAAGCCAAGTGCGGCTATAACCGTAGGAATAAGCGCCTTTGCGGTAGCGGCTTGAGAGTAAAGAAGCATACTAGCAAAAAATAGCGCAACAGCTAGCATAAACGGATAGTCTTTAACAAAATCGCCGGCAAAATTTTTGATCGCATCGGTGTGATTTACCACGAAAGTATCTCCAAGCCACGCTACACCTAGCACGCAGACGCACGCGGTCATACCGCTTTTAAATGTAGCTGTATTAAATAGCTTATCGACTTTAACGCCACAAGTTAGTGTGATTAAAGTAGCGATAACTAGCATAAAGCTCATAATAGCGTTATCTCTAGTTAATACCAACACCTTTGTAGGTTTATCTGGATCTTCTACATATTTTACATTAGTAGTTGAGTCAGTTTTGACTTTTATATCTTTTGCAACAAGTTCATTAAATTTATCTGGGCTTTTGGTCTCATAAATTTTTTCATAGCCTGTTACATAGCTTGGTTTTATCCAGCCTACGTTTTTACTAATAGCAGTAGCATATAAAACGACAGAAATAACGCCAACTAAGAATATTAAAACAGATAATTTAGCTCCTTTTGGAAGCTCTTTTTTCTCTTCGATTTTAACATCTTTGATTAGCCCTTCTTTAAGTCTTCTTTGATACTCTTTATCGCTACTTAGATCAAGATTATAAAATATATTTATAACAAGAGCTGTTAGCATACAACCAATAAAAGTTGTAGGTATCCAGATAGCTAATAGTAATGGATAGCTAATGCCAAGTCCACCCAAAGCATGCTCACCAGCCATAAATACAACCGCTGCTGAAACCGGGCTTGCAGTAATGGCTATCTGACTAGCAACAACAGCTATACTAAGAGGCGCACTAGGCTTAATGTTTTGTGTCTTTGCGACTTCGGTAATAACTGGAATCATAGAAAATGCTGTGTGTCCAGTACCAGCAAATACAGTTAGCAAGTAAGTAACGACTGGGGCTAAGAAATTTATATATTTTGGATGTTTTCTTAGTATCCCCTCAGCTATTTGCACCAAATAATCAAGGCCACCAGCTACTTGCATCGCTGTAATAGCAGCTATAACGGACATGATGATTAAAATAACATCCCAAGGTATACTACCTGCTTTTAATCCAAGTCCTAAAGTTAAAACTACGACGCCGATGCCACCAGCATAACCAATAGCCATACCGCCTAGTCTAACACCCAAAAATATCGCGCCAAAGAGCACGATCAACTGTAATATCAATGAAATATCCATTGAAAACTCCTCTATTAAATTTTATAACTAAAATTTTTACTTAAGCGTGTCAGAATTTTGACACGCTTTTAATAATACTTTGCTTAAATTTTTACCTAACCATGCTTGGATTTAGCATATTTTTTGGCTCTAAAATTTTGTCGATCTCTTCTTTGCTTAGATAACCTCTCTCTAGGCAGATATCGCCAACTGCTTTACCAGTTTGCAAAGCTTCTTTAGCGATGCTTGCAGATTTTTCGTAACCGATGTATGGGTTAAATGCTGTTACGATACCAACTGAGCCTAGAACTGATTTTAAGCAAGCTTCTGGATTTGCTGTTAGTTTTCTTACAGCTTTTTCAGCTAGTGTTTTCATCGCATTTTCAAGGATAAATATAGAGTTAAATAGCGCATAAGCGATGCCTGGCTCAAACGCATTTAGCTCAAATTCGCCTCTTTCTGAGCAAAGCATGATAGTTACGTCATTGCCGATTACTTCATAGCACGCTTCGCCTACGACCTCAGCGATAACTGGGTTTACTTTGCCTGGCATGATAGAGCTGCCTGGTTGCATTTGTGGTAAATTTATCTCGCCAAGGCCGCATCTTGGACCTGAGTTCATTAGGCGAAGGTCGTTTGCGATTTTTGAAAGTCTAACAGCTGCAGTTTTTAACGCGCCACTTACGTGAACGAAGTCTGCTGTATCTTGTGTGGCTGCAATGAAATCATCAGCTTTTTTGAAATCAACACCAGTGATATCTTTTAACTTTTTAACAACTACATTTTTATAATCAGGGTGGCAGTTAATACCTGTACCAATCGCAGTTGCACCCATATTTAGATATGTCATTGACTCGCGTGCAGCTGTAATCTTTTCGATATCGCTTTTAATGTAGCTTGCAAATGCATTAAATGTATTTCCAAGTGTTGTAGGAACTGCGTCTTCAAGCTCAGTTCTACCCATTTTAATGATATCTTTAAAATCTTTTGCTTTTTTATCAAGTTCATCTTTTAGCAGATTCATCGCAGCAAGCAAATCAGTAAGTTTTGCGTAAGTTGCTACTTTTATTGAGCTTGGGTAAGTGTCGTTTGTGCTTTGTCCAAGGTTTGTATGATCGTTTGGATGGATGTATTGATACTCGCCTTTTTTATGACCCATGCTCTCAAGTGCAATATTTGTAATAACCTCATTTGCATTCATGTTTGTACTTGTTCCAGCACCACCTTGAACCATATCAACCACAAATTGATCTAAAAACTCACCAGCTATTACTCTATCAGCGGCCTTTGCTAGTGTATCAGCGATCTTAGGGTCTAAAACGCCAACCTCTTTATTTGCAAGTGCAGCTGCTTTTTTGATTTGTGCAAATGCTTTTACAAAGTATGGATACTCTTTTAATGTTCTACCACTCATATGAAAATTTTCGGTAGCTCTAAATGTTTGGATACCATAATAAAAATCGTCAGAGATTTCCAACTCACCTATAAAATCGTGTTCTTTTCTGGTTGCCATAACCATTCTCCTTATAAAAAAAATGTATTAATGAAATTATATAGATATTTAATATTTTAAATATTAATTACTACTTATTTTTTTTAAGCTTTTACTTTTAGCCTAGATAGAACGACTTTTGGAGAGAAATTTATAGTATCTTTTAAGCTGTATTTAATAATATAGCTTAGATAAATTGTTATTTTAATAATAATATCACTTTTTTATTATATAAAAAGCTCATAATTAGCTCAAATTTATTTAAATTTTTAAGCTTAAAAGGTAAATATATAGAAAATTAACATAAAATAAATATTAGATCACACTTTTTATATCCAAAAATATAAGAAATAAAGTTAAATTTTATTTCTAATATTACATTAGAAAGTAAAGACTAAGTAAATATCACCATATTGCAAAGTAAATTTATTAAATTTTTAAGTAGAGCCCTTAAACTAAGCATCATAAAAATATTATTTAATAAATTTTATTTTACAAATCTTACTAATACTTTAGAAATTTCTTATTAATTTTCTTTCTTATTTATAAAGTCTTTTTATTGGACTTTAATAATTTTTATAAGCTATTTTTAATTTATATAATTTAGATTAATAATTGCAAGAATTTTGTAGTAAATATAAATTTTAATCTTGCCCCTACAATCAGGAGCAAGAAATAACAAATTTTAGCTCTCAAGCCCCAAATTTGCTCTATACTCTTCATATGTACCTTTAAAATCAACCACTTCGCCATTGCCTTTTAGGTGTAAAATTCTATTTGCAAAGGCGTCTATCAGCTCCCTATCGTGGCTCACGCAGATGACTGAGCCGTTAAAGTTATAAAACGCCTCGCCAAGCGCGATGATAGCTTCAAGGTCGAGGTGGTTATTTGGCTCGTCCATAACAAGTAAATTTGGCCTATGAAGCATGAGCTGAGCTAGTCTTACTCGGTGTTTTTCGCCACCACTTAGCGCGCCAACTGCCTTTTCTTGCTCGGCACCGCTAAAGAGCATCCTACCAAGGCACTTTCTGATCTCGTCGATGTCCTTGTTTTTGGCATCTTGCAAGTACTCATAAAGCTTTAGCTCGCCATCTATCTTATTTACCGTATCTTGCGCAAAATACCCTAGCTCGATGGTCGCGCCTATATGTACCTCTCCCGCGTCAGGCTTTAGCTCGCCCATTATGATCTTACAAAGCGTACTTTTACCAACGCCGTTATGACCGATGATGGCTAGCTTGTCGCCCTTTTCAAGCTTAAAGTTAAAATTTTCAAATATCACTTTATCATCAAATTTCTTACTTACATTTTTAAGCTCTATTAGCTCGTTTCCTATCTCGCGGTTTGCACGAAATAGAATGCTTGGATCACGCCTGCTTGATACTGCGATCTCCGCGATATCAAGCTTTTCAAGCTGTTTTGCACGAGAGGTTGCTTGCCTTGCTTTGCTCGCATTTGCTGAAAATCTCGCGATAAATTTCTCCAGCTCCTCTTTCTCTTTTAGCTTCTTATCACGCTCCATCTCATGCTGCTTTGCGATCAAATTTGCAGCCATATACCAGTCGTCATAGTTGCCTGAAAACTCGCGAATTTTCTTAAAATCTACATCCAAAATGTTTGTACAAACTCTATTTAAAAAATGCCTATCGTGGCTGATAACCACAAGTGTACCCTCGTGGCGGTTTAGCTCGTTTTCTAGCCATGCGATTGCGTCTATATCAAGGTTGTTTGTCGGCTCGTCTAAGAACAAGATGTCTGGCTTTGGAAAGAGTACTTGAGCTAGCAAAACCTTAACTTTATCGGAGTTTTCAACCTCGCTCATAAGCTTATCAAATTCATTTAACCCAAGCGAGCTTAGGATTTTTTCTATCCTAGTCTCGTACTCGTAGCTTGGATCTTCCTCGGCGCTTATCATTTCAAGCTCACTTAAGCGCTCATTTATCTCATCTGTAAATTCCTCGCTCATATAGAGCTTTTCTTTCTCTTTCACAGCGTCATATAGGCGTTTGTTGCCATAAAGTACCGCGTCTTTTAGCGTGAAATTTTCAAACGCAAACTGATCTTGCCCAAGCACGCCAACCTTTAGTCCATTTTCTATGATGATCTCGCCGCTAGTTGGCTCGATAGCTCCGCTTAAAATTTTTAAAAATGTCGATTTACCAGCGCCATTTGCACCGATTAGTCCGTATCTGTTGTGGCGATTTAGCTTTAAATTTACATCCTCAAATAGCAAACTGCTTGCAAATCTTTGAGTAAGTCCCCTAACTTCTAACATTATTTTTCCTTGAATTTATTTTTTTGCGATTTTGCCTAAAATTTGATTAAAAAGCCATTTTTGCTACTTTAGCCTAAAATGACCTGTGATTTTGTAGCTATAAAGTATATTTTCTTCTTGTACGCCAGAGCCGATATTGTGGATTACAAGCGGTGTTTGGCCTTCAAATTTATCTGAGATCACGCCAATGTGAGGTAAATTTTTTGGTAGCATCCATGTGACGATATCGCCTGGCAGAAATTTATCATCGCTCACCTCAAAACCTTTCCTTTTTAGATAGGCGGCAATGTTTAAAACACGCCTGTGATCGATGTTTTTATCAGCCTTTTTAAGTCCCCATTTTTTAGGATAGCTCGCGAAATTTCTACTCATATCTTCAAAAATGAGCCTTTGCAGATCCATATCCTGATAACGTAGCGCCCTTACCACAACGTCGGCGCAAACGCCCTTTTTGATATCCACGTCGCCCATAGGATAGGCGAGCCTTTCGTAGCTTGGATCGTAACTTAGCGTCACGCCGATCTGCAACCTAGCATCATTTACAAATTTACTCGCCGAAAAGGCAAAAATTTGTGTGGCAAAAAGAGCCAAAAGCAGAAATTTCTTCATTTCTTACTTTAAAAGCATGGTTTTTAGGATACGTTTTCCTATCTCAACGCCAGGCTGATCATAGGTGTTGATGCCTAGCATGATGCCAGTGGCCGAGGTGAGCAACTCGTAGTAGAAAATGAGCCAGCCAGCATGAAACTCATCAAGCCTCTCAAGCGTGATAGTATCGACACTTATGCCCTCTTGCACCAGCGCCATAGCTGTCGCGTCGCACTGCAAATTTATAAGCTCATTTAGGCTTAGACCTGCCACAAAATCGCACTCTTCAAGCCCTTTTAGGCTCAAATTTGGGATAGCCTTGTCGCTCGCGTGATCTTTTATCTTTATAAATGTCACACTCTTATCTTTTACACCGTCCATGATAAGCTGCAAAAAGCTGTGCTGATCGCGACTACCGACAAGTCCAACTGGCGTAAGACCAACCCTTTTATAGCCTCTTTTTTTACCAAGGCTCTCCGCCCAAAGCTGCACGTACCAGTCGTTAAATTCAAAAAATCTATCGCAATAGCTAAATATGACATTTATGCTCGCATTTCTGCTAGTGGCGTAGTGGTAAGCTTTAGCGACTATTGAACTATCCTTTTGCTCGATGTATTGCTTCTTGCAAGCAAGCGCGCCATCCAAAAGTGCCCTTATATCGTAGCCACAGATACCAAGAGGCACAAGACCTATCGCACTTAGCACGCTAAATCTCCCTCCAACATTTTTTGGGATATTAAAAAATTTAATGCCATTTTCTTTGGCAAAATTTTCTAAATTTGTCCCAGGATCAGTGATGATGAGGAAATTTTTGCCTAAATTTTGAGGCTTAAAGTCATCAAGCAGGCACTTAAAAATAGTGATCGTCTCGATCGTATTGCCTGATTTTGAGCTTATTATAAAAAGCGTTTCGTCAAAATTTAGCCCATCAAGCGTGCTTTTGTAGCTGCAAGAATCAACGTTATCTAAAAATAAAAGCTCTCTTTTTATCCCCTTTGTGCCATCAAGCATCAATTTTAGCGCCTTTACGCCAAGACTGCTGCCGCCAATGCCAACAAGTACTACATTTTTGATATGAGCTAGCCCCTTTTCATACTCCTCGATCTCGCCTAGTAAATTTTGCCCAAGCACTGGCAGGTGGTAGTAGCCTATCTCGCCGCTTTCGTACTCGTCATTTATGCGTTTGGCGTATGAGTCGATGACATCGCTACTTGCAAAGTTAAATTTAAATGAAGTTTCTATCATTTACTGCACTCGTAAAAGAAATTTGTAGCCTCGACGAACCCATCGATACTGCCGCAGTCAAACCTCTTACCCTTAAATTTATAAGCCAGCACCATGCCATCTTTTGCCTGCGTTTTTAGCGCGTCTGTAATCTGAATTTCGCCGTTTTTGCCTGGGTTTGTTCGCTCTAAGATATTAAAAATATCTGGCGTTAGGATGTAGCGCCCGATTATCGCTAAATTTGTCGGAGCCTCGGCAGGATCAGGCTTTTCAACCATATCATCAACCATTATAAGATCATCTTCTATAAACCTGCCGCTTACGACGCCATAAGACTTAGTCTGCTCTTTTGGCACCTCCATCACTGCAACGACGCTGCAGCGATATTTCTCATAAATTTTAACCATCTGTGAAAGCACACCCTCGCCGTTTTCATTTATACATAGATCATCTGCCAAAATGACCCCAAATGCCTCGTCACGAACTAGAGTTTTGCCCGTATAAATGGCGTGTCCAAGCCCTTTCATAGCATTTTGCCTAGTAAATGAAAATGTGCATGAACTCATTAAATTTCTAACTTCGCTTAGCAGTGACTCTTTTGAGCTACCAGCGATCTCTTTTTCCAGCTCATAGCTTATATCAAAATAGTCCTCAAGCGCCCTTTTTCCGCGTCCTGTGACAAAGGCCATATTATCCATGCCAGCCTCAAGTGCCTCATCAACGCCGTAGTGAATGAGCGGTTTTGTAAGTATCGGCAACATCTCTTTTGGGAGCGATTTTGTAGCTGGCAAAAACCTCGTTCCGTATCCAGCCGCTGGAAATAGGCAAGTTTGTATCATTTTAGTCCTTCATGAAAAATTGCAAAATTCTACTATCTTTTCCTTAATAATATAAATTTGTCTGAATTTACAAGGCTTTAATTAGCAAATTGATAAGATTTTTAAAATTTTAAAAAAAGAGCAAATTTGCAGACGATTGATAGGATTTTTAAAGCACAGCTTGATATAAAAAAGTCAAATTTTTTAGCATTTTTATGCCCGATTAGCTCGTTTAAAAGTTTGCATGAACACCTAAAAGAGGAGTATTTTAAGGCCGTTCATGTAGTTTGGGCAACAAGAGAGCTAAACAAATACGGACAAATCGTTGAAAATCAAAGTGATGATGGCGAGCCAAAGGGCACTAGCGGCCAGCCAAGCCTAAATGCGCTAAGAGGAGCCGAGCTTATAAACGTTGGGGTCTTGATAGTTCGCTACTTTGGGGGGATAAAGCTTGGCACTGGAGGGCTTGTCAGAGCCTACTCAGGGGCTGTGAATGAAGCGATAAATGAAGCGATAAAAGATGGTGGTGTGATGAAATTTGAGATAAAAGATGAGACTAAATTTTTTACGCCATTTTCGCTGATGAGCCGCTTTGAGCACTACTTTGCTACTAAAAATTTAAGCGAGTTTGAAAGAGAATTTAATGACACTGGAGCGATCTGGAGCGTAAATTTAAACGAAGCCGAGTTTGCCGAACTATTTAAATTTTGCAAAGAATTTGAAGCAAGCGAGTTTAAATTTCTAGCCTTGCCACTTGGCAGCAAAGCGCTGTTTATTTATTAATTGTAAAATCGCACAAATTTAAAAAGAAAGTAAAAAATGGAAATTTGGAACGACATTTATAACCACTTTAACCCAGTCGCCTTTAGCCTCTTTGGTTTTAGCGTGCACTGGTATGGGCTTATGTATATTTTAGCCCTTGTTTTGGCGCTCGCTATGGCAAAGTATCTCGTTAAAAAAGATGATATCCCTATCTCAAATCAACTTTTAGATAACTACTTTTTTTGGGTAGAAATAGGCGTCATTTTAGGCGCTAGACTTGGCTGGGTTTTAGTATATTCAGGTGAAGCAAGCTACTATCTAACGCAGCCTTGGCAAATTTTTAATCCAATCCATAACGGCGAGTTTATAGGAATTCGCGGCATGAGCTATCACGGCGCCGTGGTTGGCTTTTTACTAGCGACAATTTTATTTTGCAAAAGATATAAGCAAAACGCTTGGCAGCTACTTGATCTTTGCGCCATCTGCATACCTTTTGGCTACACCTTTGGCAGGATAGGAAATTTCTTAAATCAAGAGCTTTTTGGACGTGTCACAGACGTGCCTTGGGCGATAAATGTCTTTGGTCAGCCAAGACATCCAAGCCAGCTTTACGAGGCATTCTTAGAAGGTTTAGTTATTTTTATCATTTTATTTTTATATAGAAAATATAAGAAATTTAATGGCGAACTCATAGCACTTTACGCCATTTTATACACATTTGCAAGATTTATTTGCGAGTTTTTTAGAGAGCCTGATTCTGGACTTGGATTTATTATTTTTGATCTTTCAATGGGTCAAATTTTATCACTTATCATGTGTGGGTTGGGAATTTTTATCTATATTAAACTTTATAAGAGTTTTACGAAAATTTAATGTCAATATTTAAAATTTATTAAAGTAAAGTTCTGATAACATTAGCTTTATCAATTAATGCTAATGTTTAAATTAGTATTAAGAAATGATAACTTATTTCAAATTTCTTAGGAGGGCTCATGACCGGGCTTATAGAAGGTTTTTTGGGGAAACGGTCGGACGGCAAAAAAAGCCGCACTCCAGCCGCTTGGGATAGATGGCAAAGTATTACAGGATTTATTCTAGCCTGTTTCATATTGTGCCATATGGTTTTTACTTCTACTATACTACTTGGCAAAGACGCATTTAACGCTGTCGTAGGATTTGCAGAGGCTAAATTTTTATTTGGCGAGGCTACTTGGTGGATCACAAATGTTATAGCTGCTGTTATCTTTGTAGTTTTTGTAACTCACGCCTTCTTGGCAATGAGAAAATTTCCTGCGAACTACAGACAATATCTAATGTTTAGAGGCCACAAAGACCGCATGAAGCACCTTGATACCACACTTTGGTGGTTCCAGTTTTTAACAGGCTTTGCTCTATTTTTTGCAGCAAGCGCCCACCTCATCGACATCATCTTTGGTGGTCACATCACTGCTGATAAGTCAGCTGCTGCATTTCACAAACTAGAAATTTTCTACTTCGCACTACTTGTTTTCATGGTCGTTCACGCTGGCGTTGGCATGTACCGCTTATATGTTAAATGGGTAAGTATTGATGGCGCAAACAAACACGAAATGCTTGCTAAAAGAAATAAGGCAAAGACAGTTGTATTTGTCATTTATGGCATACTTGCTGTGATCGCGCTAATCGCCGATTTCGTGTGGATCAGCCATTAAAAAGGAGCTAGAAGATGAATGTAAAATATTATGACGCATTGGTAATTGGTGGTGGTCTAGCTGGTCTTAGAGCTGCTGTGGCTGCTGGAGAAAAGGGCTTAAGCACCGTAGTTTTGAGCCTCATCCCTGTAAAACGCTCTCACTCTGCTGCTGCACAAGGCGGCATGCAAGCAAGCCTTGGTAACTCTAAAATGAGTGAAGGTGATAACGAAGATGTGCACTTTGCTGACACAGTAAAAGGTAGTGACTGGGGTTGCGACCAGCAAGTTGCACGTATGTTTTGTCAAACTGCTCCAAAAGCTATCCGTGAGCTTGCAGCTTGGGGCGTGCCTTGGACTAGGATCACAAAAGGCGAAAGAAGCGCTATCATCAACGCTCAAAAGACAACTATCGTTGAAAAAGAAGAGGTTCATGGCCTTATCCACTCACGTGACTTTGGTGGTACAAAAAAGTGGAGAACATGCTATACAGCTGACGCAACTGGTCACACCATGCTTTTTGCTGTTGCAAACGAAGCGCTTAAACACAATGTAGAAATTCACGACCGCAAAGAGGCGATCGCTTTGATACACCAAAATAATCGCTGTTACGGCGCGATCGTTCGTGACCTAGTAAATGGCGAGATCACAGCTTATGTTTCAAAAGGCACACTTATAGCAACTGGTGGCTATGGTAGAGTTTATAAACACACTACAAACGCTGTTGTTTGCGAAGGTATCGGCGCTGCGATCGCACTTGAGACTGGCGTAGCTCAGCTTGGCAACATGGAAGCTGTTCAGTTTCACCCAACTCCGATCGTCCCATCTGGCATTCTTTTAACAGAAGGTTGCCGCGGCGACGGCGGAATTTTGCGCGACGTGGACGGATACCGCTTTATGCCTGATTATGAGCCTGAGAAAAAAGAACTAGCTAGCCGCGACGTCGTAAGCCGCCGCATCATGGAGCATATCCGCGCAGGCAAGGGCGTACCTAGCCCGTACGGATATCATGTTTGGCTAGATATCTCTATCCTAGGACGCGAGCATATCGAGAAAAACTTACGCGATGTTCAAGAAATTTGCGAAATTTTTAACGGTATCGATCCTGCCGACACCGAAGTGTATACCGACGAGAATGGACGCCAACGCGGCAAGGGCTGGGCGCCGATCCTTCCTATGCAGCACTACTCTATGGGCGGCATAAAAACCAAGCCTACAGGCGAGAGTCCTACGCTAGCGGGTCTATTTAGCGCCGGCGAGGCTGCTTGCTGGGATATGCACGGATTTAACCGTCTAGGTGGCAACTCCGTTTCAGAAACGGTCGTCGCGGGCATGATCGTGGGAGATTATTTTGCCGACTACTGCGGTAGCCACGAAATAGATATAAATACCGCAGATATAGAAAAATTCGTTAAAAAAGAGGAAGACTATCTAAAAAGTCTAGTAGAAAAAGAGGGCAAATTTAACGTATTTGAGATCAAAAACAAGATGAAAGACATCATGTGGGAGCACGTGGCGATCTTTAGAACCGGCGAAGGTCTAGCCGTAGCGGTAAAAGAGCTAGAAGAGCTTTATAAGCAATCTTTAGATGTCAAAGTCACCAACAAGGCGCTATTTGGCAACCCTGAGCTTGAGGAAGCCTACCGCGTACCAAAGATGCTAAAACTAGCCCTTTGTATCGCAAAAGGCGCGCTTGATCGCACAGAAAGCCGCGGAGCGCACTGCCGCGAAGACTATCCGAAACGCGACGACCTAAACTGGCTAAATAGAACTCTAACTAGCTGGAAAGAGGGCGATACGCTACCGACTATCGTGTATGAGCCGCTTGATATTATGAAAATGGAGATGCCACCAGCATTTAGAGGCTATGGTGCGAAAGGTAATATTATTGAGCATCCAGATAGTGCCATCCGCCAAAAAGAGGTTGATGAAATTCGTGAGAAAATGCAAGCTGAAGGTAAGAGCAGACAAGAAATTCAAGAGGCTTTAATGCACTATGATCTTCAACCAAAATACAAAGCACCAAACGAAAGAGCAGGAATAGGATATGAGTAGAAAAATAACCATAAAAGCATTTAAATATAATCCGTTAAGTAAAATTTCAAAGCCGCATTTTGCGACCTACGAGCTAGAAGAGACTGATGGTATGACATTGTTTATCGCGTTAAATATGATTCGCGAGAAATTTGACCCAGATCTTAGCTTTGACTTTGTTTGTCGTGCTGGAATTTGTGGAAGTTGTGGCATGCTTGTAAATGGTAAGCCAAGATTAGCTTGTAGAACTCTTACTAAGGATTTTGAAAGCGGAGTAATCGAGCTTATGCCTTTGCCAGTATTTAAGCTACTAAAAGACCTAAGCGTAGACACCGGCAACTGGATGAATGCGATGAGTAGGCGTGTGGAGAGCTGGATACATACAGACCACGAGACCGATATCTCTAAGCTTGAGGAAAAGGTTGAGCCTGAAGTAGCGCAAGAGGTATTTGAGCTTGATCGCTGCATTGAGTGCGGTATCTGCGTAGCTGCGTGCGGTACGGCTATAATGAGGCCTGATTTCATCGGTGCGGTCGGACTTAACCGTGTAGCTAGATTTAAGATCGACGCGCTTGATAAACGAACCGATGAGGACTTTTACGAGCTTATCGGCGACGATGACGGCGTATTTGGCTGTATGACTTTGCTAGGCTGTGAAGACAACTGCCCTAAACACTTACCACTTCAAAGTCGCATAGCTTATATGCGTAGAAAAATGGCTGCTATAAAGTAGCAAAGGGGCTGTAAAAGCCCCAAATTTACTTCTAAATTTGTTAAAAAAGACTGCAAAAAGATGCCAAAAGGTATAAAAAGATATCAATAGATACAAATAAGAAAAATAAAAATATCAAAAATGGGATTGATAAGAGTGCGCCCATTATATAACCAAGTGGAAATGCGATAAATATAAATACGATTCCGACACCAGAAACAAAACAAAAAATTAGCGCAAATATCGTAGCAAAGGTGTTTACAAATAAACTAATATTTTCTAAAAGAAAATTTGTTAGGCCAAGACTTCTCATGTCTTGATTATAACTTTCAAGCCAAAAAATTTATATAATTTCAAAAATTTGCTTCATTTAAGGATATAAAATGTTACCAAGCTATAAAGATATGATGCTACCTATTTTAGAATTTGTCGCACAAAAGAAAGAGGCAAATATAGCTGAAATTTATAAATTTATAATTGAATATTTCAAATTATCAGATGATGAAATTTTACAAAAAATAAAAAGTGGAACTTTTACATATATAAGCAGGACGGGCTGGGCTTTATCCTATCTAGCCACAACAGCTCAAGTAAAATCAAAGCCAGAAAAAGTGCCACTTCAAAAAGTTGGTAGAAGCCTATTTGCTATAACAAATTTTGGCAAAGAGCTAGTAAGTAGCAAGGACAAAAAGAGCAAATTTCTCTCTTGGTACGATGAAATTTACAAACAAGAGATAAGGCAAGAGAAAAAAGAAGCCACAGAAAATACCCCAGATGACAATATAGATGAAGCGCTTTGCAAAATAAAAGAAGAGCTAAAAAGTGAAATTTTATATCTAGCATTTTAGAAAAAGAGCCAAGATTTTTTGAATACCTTGTAATAAAGCTACTTGAAAAGATGAATTATGGAGCTGGAAATCTCACAAATAAAGGCCCAGACGGCGGAATAGATGGCATCATAGATGAAGATGAACTTGGGCTTTCTAAAATTTATATCCAAGCAAAAAGATACAAAGACGGTAGTAATATACGTAGACCAGAAATTCAGCAGTTTATCGGCGCCATCTCAAATAAAAATACTAAAAAAAGGTGTCTTTATCACTACGGCAAAATTTACTAAAGAAGCTGAAAATTTCGCCAAAGATAATCAAAATTTTAGTGTGGTTTTGATAGATGGCGACAAGCTTGCAGAGCTAATGATAAAATACAAAGTCGGCGTTCAAACAAGCCAAATATATGAAATTTGCAAAATCGACACCGACTTTTTTGAGGAAAATAATTTTTAAAATTTTAAGCCATAAAGCACTACTGCTTGGGAACATTTCAGTCTTACTTTATTTGTGTACTTAGAAAACAAATTTAAATCTTTACTAACGCCAAAATAGTCTAAATTTACCAGCTTAAAATGCTTTTTAAACCAAATTTTACTCTTATAAACGCCGTCTAAAATTTAAGTGTTATAATTACAGCGAAATAACGATTTTAAGGAGAGGATATGCAATCTCGCATAATCACTGGCGTTTTGATGTTTGTTGCTATTTTAGTAGTTTTTTTTATTGATAATTATATTTTAAATTTTATCTTGCTCGGCGCTGTGCTTTATTTTGCATTTAATGAGTCGCTCAAGCTTTATAATATAGATCACAAACAGCTAGTTTTTGCCGCACTTGCTTTTTACGTGCTTACATATTTTACAAATCCAATTTTCATAGCGATCCTTGCTATCATGCTGGTTGCTTCGATCCTAGCTCACATAAAAAGTGAAAATTTAAAGCTAGTCGCACCTTTTGTCTATCCGACCACGCCAATCTTTATGATGTGGATGCTTTACTCAGAGTATGGCGTAGGCTATCTTGTATGGCTTATTTTAAGCGTAGTTGCAAGCGATAGTGGTGCATTTTTTGTTGGCAAAATGTTTGGCAAACATCCATTTAGCCCAAGCTCACCAAATAAAACGATCGAAGGTGCAGCAGGCGGTGTGGCGATAGGCACTGTGATTGGCTGCATTGTTGGAAATTTTGTAACTGAAGGATTTTTCCAAATTTTATTTTCAAGCTTTTTAGTCTGCGTGTTTGCGGTTTGGGGAGATTTGTTTGAGAGTTACCTAAAAAGACTTTGCGGCGTAAAAGATAGTGGTTCGCTCTTCCCAGGACACGGTGGCATGCTTGACAGGATAGATGGCTATTTATTTGGCGTAGTCGCCCTACTTTGGTCGCTCTCGTGGTAATACTTGGCTCAACTGGTTCAATCGGCAAAAACGCCCTTAATCTTTGCGAGAAATTTAGCGTAGAGGTTGAGGCGTTAAGCTGCGCTAAAAATGTAGTTTTACTAAATGAGCAAATTTTAAAATTTAAGCCAAAATTTGTTTGCGTAGGCGATGAAAAGCTAGCTAAAAATGTAAAAAACATAGAAGCTAAAAATATATTTTTTGGCGAGGCTGGGCTACTACAAATGCTAGAAATTTCAAGCTCAAAAAAGGTAATAAACGCCCTTGTTGGCTTTGCCGGCCTTGCTCCTAGTTTAAAGACACAAGCTCTTGGAAAAAGACTTGCGCTTGCAAACAAAGAGAGCCTTGTTGTTGGCGGCAAATTTCTAAAAACTAGAGAAATTTTACCAATAGACAGCGAGCATTTTGGGCTTAAATTTCTACTTGAAAACAAAACTGCACCAAAAAGACTCATCATCACAGCAAGTGGCGGTGCATTTTATAAAAAGCCGATCAAATTTCTAAAAGACGCCACGCCAAGTGATGCGCTAAAGCATCCAAACTGGGATATGGGCGCAAAGATCACGATTGATAGTGCGACGATGGCAAATAAGCTTTTTGAGGTGATGGAAGCTTACTGGCTTTATGGCATCAAGGAGATCGAAGCTGTGATAGAGCCAACTTCTGCGATACACGCCGTAGTTGATTTTATAGATGGCTCAAGCACGATGCACCTCTCGCGACCTGACATGAAGCTAGCTATCGCTCATGCTATGTTTGAAAATGTCAGTGAAAATATTGTCTCACACGCAAATTTACTTGATCTAAAAAATATAAAATTTCATAAAATCAGCCTTAAAAAATATCCCATTTTTTCGCTAAAAGATGAAGTCCTAGCAAACCCTGATCTAGGTGTGGTGATAAATGCTGCAAATGAGGTTGGAGTATTTAGTTTTTTAGAGAAAAAATGCTCATTTTTGGATATCTCAAGGCTGATTTTAGGCTCAGTGAAAAAATTTAGAAATTTAAAGATCAATGATCAAGATGAAATTTTTGAAGTTGATAAAGAAGTTAGAAATTACGCAAAAAGGATGCTAAATGCAAAGGTATGAGGGCTATAAATTTGATCCCAAACAAAGCTTAATTGGTGTTCAGTTTTTATTTGTTGCTTTTGGTGCACTGGTATTAGTGCCGATACTTACTGGACTTGATGCAAATGTAGCTCTCTTTACGGCCGGTCTTGGCACGCTACTTTTTCAGATAATTACTAGAAAAAATGTTCCCCCTATTTTTCTAGCAAGCTCCTTTGCTTTTATCGCGCCACTTCAGTATGGTATCGAAAAATGGGGCATAGCCGTGACGATGGGAGGCGTTATATTTGCTGGATTTTTCTACGTTGTTTTAAGCCTCGTGGTCCGATTTGGCGGAGAGAAAATTTTGCATAAAATTTTACCTCCAGTTGTCGTTGGCCCAGTCATCATGACAATAGGCCTAATCCTTGCTCCAAATGCCGTCAAAATGGCAACATCAGCCACTGAAATTTATACTCAAAATGAGGCGATGATCGTCGCTGGCATTTCGCTAGTGGCTACTATTTTGGTAATGATGCTTGGGCGCGGCATGTTTAGGCTTATACCTATTTTGCTTGGTATCATCACCGGATACATCGTAGCTTACTGCTTTGGCATGGTTGATTTTACTCCTATCTTTAATGCACCTTGGTTTAGAATGCCAAATTTCACCACACCAAAATTTGAGTTTGAAGCGATCATTTATATGATACCTATCGCCATAGCTCCAGCGATCGAGCACATAGGCGATATGCTTGCTATCTCAAATGTCACAAAAGAGGATTTTCTAAAAAATCCAGGCCTTAAAAATACGCTCCTTGGAGATGGACTTGCTACTTCGCTTGCTGCTTTTTTTGGTGGCCCGCCAAACACTACATACTCAGAGGTCACAGGCGCAGTTAGCCTTACAAAAGCTTATAATCCAGCGATCATGACCTTTGCGGCGATCACTGCCATCGTGCTAGCCTTCGTTGGCAAGCTAGGAGCTGTGCTCTCAACTATCCCAGCCCCGGTCATCGGCGGTATCATGCTACTACTTTTTGGCATCATTGCAAGCGTTGGCATGGAGACACTTATAAAAAATAAAGTCGATCTTGCAGACCCTAGAAACATGATAATCGTAGCCCTCATCTTCATCTTTGCCATCGGCGGCATGGTGCTTGACCTTGGAGCGGTTAAATTTTCAGGTATAGGGCTTGGCGCGGTTACTGGTATAGTTTTAAATTTGCTTTTGCCAAAGACAAAGCATTATGAAGGATATTAATGCGTAAATTTTTACTTTTTTTACTAACCTTTACCACTGCTAGTTTAGCTAATACTTTAGACTATGCGCTTATCAAAAAAGGTGAGCCAAGCGAAAATACGATGTTGTTAATCGGTGGTATTCAAGGCGATGAGCCGGGTGGATTTTTGGCAGCCTCTATCGTGGCAACTGACTATAACATCACAAAAGGTTCGCTTTGGGTCGTGCCAAATTTAAATTTCCCAAGCATAATCGAGCGAAGTCGTGGCACAAAAGGCGATATGAATAGAAAATTTGCCCATGTAGATAAAAACGATCCTGATTACAACTCAGTGATGAAGATAAAAGACGTCATAACCGATAAAAACGTCACACTTATCTTAAATTTACACGATGGAAGTGGATATTACAGAGATAAATTTATAAACAAAGATGAAAATCCAGATAAATGGGGCAATACTTGCATAATAGACCAAAGCACGCTTCCTGGCTCAAAATATCCAGAGCTTGAAAGTATCGCTTCAAGCGTAAAAGATGTGCTAAATAAGCATCTAATAGATCAAAAGCACCAGTATCACATCAAAAATACGCACACTGCGATGGGTGATAAAGAGATGCTAAAAAGCCTAACTTACTATGCTATCACGCAAAATAAATCAGCCTTTGCAAACGAAGCTAGTAAAAATTTAAACGCCGAGCAAAGGACTTATTATCATCTAATCGCCATTGAAGAATATATGAAAAAGGCTGGCATTAGCTTTACTAGGCCGTTTAACCTTGATGTTAAAAGCGTAAAAAAAGCAATCGAAAAAGAGATTAGACTCGAGCTTGAAAATTCATACGCGATAAGTCTTAAAAATCTAAAACCTTTAATAAATTTTGTCCCGCTTAAAAAAGGTGAGTTAAATTACAGCTCGCCAAATCCGCTAATAGCTGTTATAAAAGAAAATGGTAGCTTCAAAGTGCAGTATGGCAACCGCTTTGTTACTAGATTAAAACCACAATATTTTGAGTTTGCAAAGCCGCTTGATGAAATTTCACTAATAAGCGATAGTAGTGAGCTTACATTAAAAAGTGGCGATAAATTTAGCGTAAAAAAGAGCTTTAAAATAAAATCACTCAAAAACGTGCGCGTAAATGTCATAGGATACGGCACAAAAAGTATAGATGAGAGCGAGCAAGAAGTAACTAAAAATAGCCTAAATAAAAGCTATAGCATCGATAAAGATGGCAAAATTTATAGAGTCGAGTTTTATAAAAACGAAGATGGCAAAGAGAAATTTGCTGGCATGATCTTAGCGGAGTTTAAATGATACTTGGCATCGAAAGTAGCTGCGATGATAGTTCGGTCGCACTAATAGATGAACGCACTTTAGAGAAAATTTATTATAAAAAAATTTCTCAAGAGGAGGAGCACGCTATCTTTGGTGGCGTGGTTCCTGAGCTTGCAGCTAGGCTTCATACAAAGGCACTGCCAGCACTTTTAGAGGATATCTTGCCAAATTTTAAAGATATAAAAGCGATCGCTGTGACAAATGAGCCAGGTCTTAGTGTGAGCCTAATAGGTGGCGTCAGCATGGCAAAAGCGTTAAGCGTGGCTCTTAATATCCCGCTAATTGCCGTAAATCATCTAGTTGGTCACATCTACTCACTATTTTTAGATCGCGAAGCCACCTTTCCACTTGGCGTCCTGTTAGTAAGTGGTGGGCATACGATGATCTTAGAGATTGACGAAAATGATGAAATTTTGGAGCTTGCAAGCACTGGCGATGATAGCTTTGGTGAGAGCTTTGACAAGGTTGCTAAAATGCTTGATCTTGGCTATCCAGGCGGTGCCGTAGTTCAACAAAATGCCCTACTTTGTAAAGACAAAGAGAGGTTTCTTTTTACCATTCCACTTCTTCACGATAAACGTCTTGAGTATAGTTTTTCAGGGCTTAAAAACCAAGTCAGAGTCGAAATTTCAAAGCTAGAAAGTATCACTCCAAAAGATATCGCTGACATCTGCTACGCATTTGAAAATACTGCCTGTGAGCACATTTTAAACAAGCTTGAAAAGGTCTTTTGTTTAAGAAATTTTAAGCGTTTTGGCGTAGTTGGCGGTGCAAGTGCAAATCTAAATTTACGAAAAAGGCTTGAGATACTTTGTCAAAAAAACGAGTGCGAGCTTTTGCTAGCTCCACTTGAGTTTTGTTCTGATAACGCCTTAATGATAGCAAGAGCGGGACGTGAGAAGTACCTGAAAGGCGAGTTTGTAAGCCATAGCGAGCTAAATATAAACCCAAGAGTTAGCTTTAAAAAGCTTGAGTTAAATTAAACTTTTTAAAAAATATAAAATTTTGCGCCTAAATCTTGATAGCTTCGTAAGTAAAAACGTAATAAAATCTAAAAAAATTTAAAAAAAGAATCTTTAATGGACGAGTTTTTAAATCACGCTTGGCATTTAAATAAAATTTACGCCAACACTGATGCGAGCGTACCTTTTTACCCAGATCTACTGGCGCTTCTTTTATCTTGTGATGAGAAAAATTTAGATGAGTTTATGGCTCTTGCCGAGTTTAGAACTATCTTAAAAAAGCTAGGTGTAGGACTTGATATCTTTAGCATACAAAGTGCTCAGCTAGCCACGCTAAAAGCACTAAATGAGGCAAAAATTTCAAGCGATGAACTCATAACCCGCTTACAAAAGCTACGTGATGAAAAGATAATTAGCCATGAAAAATTTGATTTTTTAATAAAATTTATAAGCAAAAACTCAAATCAAAATAAAGCTGAAATTTCTAATGTAAAGCCAAAAGATCATTTTCACAAGAGCTTGGATTTTCTAAACGAGATAAATGAAAAAGCAAGCATGCTTGATGAAGATAAAGAATTTTTACTAGCTTTAAAAAACGCCAAGAAAAGATCAAATGAAACGCTTTTTAACATCGCAGTAAGCGGCATCATAAACTCTGGCAAATCAACGCTTTTAAATGCACTTTTAAACAAATCCGTCCTTGGCACTTCAAATGTGCCTGAGACCATAAATTTAACCATCTTAAAGCACGCATCAAATAGCCATGCAAAGGTAAATTTTTATAGCCAAGACGAGCTAGAAAAGCTTGGACTTTCAAGCGAAAATTTACTAGCTAGTAGCGTAGAGATCAGCCTAGATGAGATCAAAAACTATACATCTTCAAGCTCAAAAACGGCAAATCTCGTAAAAAGCGTTGAGCTTTATGATGACTTGGAGCTTTTAAGAGATAATGTCTGCATTATAGACACTCCGGGCATAGACGATGCGATCGTTTTAAGAGAGCAAATAACTACAAATTTTATGAAAGAGTGCGACCTTTTGGCTCATCTCATGAATGCTTCGCAAAGTGCAACGCAAAAAGACGCACTATTTTTGAAAAAATGCCTTGAAAACTCGCACATCGTAAGAGTTGCTATCGTGCTAACTCACGCTGACGAGTTAAATCCAAAGGATATTAATGAAACGCTTAACTACGCAAAAAAGGCGATTGGCGAGCAGATAAATGACATTAAGATAGATTATTTTGCCCTTAGTGCAAAGGCTTATCTTGATGGTGCTTTAAATAGTGGCGTGCCGGAGTTTAAAGAGTATCTTTACGATGTGCTTTTTGGTAAAGACTCTAAAAAATCAGCTCTCATTTTAAGCTCATATCAAAAAGAATTGCAAAATATTTTAAAAACGAAACTAGAAGCCACAAAGGCTGAAATTTTGGAGCTTAAGGCATTTGGTTTAGAGCTAGAAGCTTTGCAAAACGAGCAAGCAAATATCAAAAATTCTCTTAATGAAAATTTCACAAAACTTGAAAGGCTTTTAGAAAGCGAGCTAAAAAAACTCGATGATAAAAACGCAAAAGATATCTATAAAATGGGTCTTGAAGCATTACTTCAAAATCTAAATGAAAAGATTAAGAGCGAGATCACTTACTGCAAAAATAAAAGAGAAAATTTAAATCTAAAACGTCTTACACAAATAGCAAAAACTACACTTCATGACGGAGTTGCGGCACTCATGAGAGAGGCTAGAAATGAAACTTTGGTACAGACAAAGTCGTGCGAGCAAAATATCGCTTTAAGCTTTGATGGCTTTAAGGTAAGTGAAAATAAAGTTTTTAGTATAAATGACTTTTTAAAGCAAATGGGCGTGGATCTTGATTTTAGCGAGCTTTTAGATGAGCTTGAAGCTAAAATTTTAAGTAAAAATGAGCCAGATGAGGCACTTTTAAGTTTAAGACAAAATTTACTTAACAATAAAAGCATATCGCAGTTTTGTGAGACGCTAGCAGAACATGAAAAAAAGCTGCTAAAAGAGCGAGTAAAGGCTTATGAGATGAGCCAAAAAGAGGCTTTAAATAAAAGGCTTTTAGTGCTCAATGAAAAACTTAATGAGCTAAATTTACAAAATCAAAGCTCAATTTCAAAGCTTAAACAAAAGACCTCCTTACAAGATGAAATTTACTCACTTTTAGAGGATATGAAAAATGTTTAATGAGTTTATAAATGCCTACAAAGCGAGATACTTTAAGGTCTTTACAAATGATTTTAAGGGCGAGCTAGCTAGGCTCGTAAATGATCTAAACGATCCTAGTTTGCATATAAGCGAGCAGATAAAAGAGAGCTTAAATTTACTAATAGATACTCTAAATGAGCCACCACTAATAGCTGTTATCGGTCAATTTTCAAGTGGAAAATCAACATTTTTAAACGCACTTCTTGGTCAAGATATCTTGCCATCAGGACTAACTCCAGTCACCGCAAAGGCTGTGAGGCTAAAATTTGCAAAGATGCCACTTCTAAGCGTGAAATTTATAAACGGTAGCGAAAGCTTGCTAGCAAGTAGCGATCTAGCCGAGCTAAATAAGCTAGGCGATCAAGTTTCTGGTATGACGCTTTATGCACCAAGTGAAATTTTAAAAGAGATAAATTTCATCGACACTCCTGGCCTAAACTCGCTAAGAGATGCTGACACAAAAGAGACAAAAAATACACTAAAAAAGGTTAGCGGCGCAATATGGCTAAGCCTTGCAAACAACGCCGCAAAGGCAAGCGAGCTTGAAAGTATCAAAGAAATTTTAAAAGCCAATGATCTAAAAGCGATCTGCCTAATCAATCAAAAAGACAAGCTAAATGAGGACGAGCTTGAAAATTTGCTAAAACACACTAGGCAAACTTATGGCGAGCTTTTTGAGGACATCATCGCTATCTCATCAAAGCAAGCTCTTCTTGGCATTACAAATAATGATATTAGCCTACTTGAAGCTTCAAATTTTAACGAAGCTCTAAAGGCCATTAAAGAGTGCTTTTTAGACAAGAGCTTTAAAGAAAATTTCATAAAAGCAAGGGCAAAAAAGATCGTAAAACTCCTAACTAACGAGCAAGAAAAACATCTAGAAATTTATGACAATGCACAGTTGATTTTAGATGAATTTAGTGGCTCATTAGATGAGAGGCTAGAGGCGATAAAAGAGGAGTTTAAACCAAAGATCGCTTTAAGATATAGTCAAATGAGTGAAGTTATAAAACTTGCTGCCGATGAGGTATTTAAGCTACTTAAACCATTTTCAAAGACAAAATTTAACGCTTCAAAGACGCTTTTAAACAAAGAAATTTATAAGCGTGAAAATTTTGAGGTAATAAGTCTTGATAGCGACGAAGTCTTTTCAAAACTTATCTACGAAGATGTAGTTTTTAATAAATTTTTTAAACGCTACAAAAAAGATTTAAAAGAGCTAGAAAATGCAATAACCTCAGTATTTAATGAGCTTTATAAAAATTTAGAGGATAAATTTTTAATATATAAATCCCGCTATGAAAATTACGCTAGCTTTGATGATCAAGTCTTGGCTTACGAAACAAAATCCATAAATACCTATGCCGGACGGACATATGAAAATTTTTTAAGAGAGTATGAAACTGCCAAATTTAAGGCTATACAAAAGGTCTCTTTATTCTTTGAAAAGCTTGATATAAAGCTAGCCTCAAACTATGAAAATGCACTCAAACTCGCGGTTTATTTTATAAAACAAAAGATAGAAAAGACGCTAGAATCGCATCTGCAGATGAATACGCCACTTTATATTCCAAGCGCAAAAGACGTCTATGAGCGTATGCTTGATGCGTTTAGTCTTTATGAGTTTGAAGCTTTAATGTGCTCAAATAGCTCGTTTTTAAATAAAATTTTGCTTGATATAAAGAGTGATTTTAATGAAATTTATACTTTAAAAATAGCAATGCTTGATGGCTTAAAAGCAAGAGTTAAAGAGCAAATTTCAAAGATCGAAGAGCTTTGTGAAAATTCATTGCTATTAAGATAAATAAAATTTTTAAAGCTTAGAGCTATCCATTTAAGGATAGCTTTTATTTTATGCGTGCATTATGCCGACCTTTGGTGCGTCAAATGCAGTTACACGCTTTGGCATGCCTTTAAATTTCTCGACATCCACAAGGCTTGTGTGAGCGGTGTTGCTCTGGCTCATCTTGCTTGATGGCACGTCTTTTGTGAGCACGTTTAAATTTCCGTGCAAGCAAAGGCTCTTTTCACCCGGTTTTTCAGGATCATACCACGCACCTTCGCTTACTATTACGACATTTTGTGGCACATCTTCGGTCACAAAGGCACCGCACAAAATTTCTCCCCTATCGTTAAATACACGCACCACATCGCCCATCTTTATTCCTCTAGCCTCGGCTGTTTTTGGATTTATAAGCACTGGCTCGCGCTCTGCGATCTCGTTAAAGTTGCGAAGTACGGAGTTGTTTAGCTGCGAGTGAAGCCTAAATTTAGAGTGCGCACCGCTAATTGCGATAGGATATTTTTTGTTTTTTGCACCCAGCCACTCAAATGGCTCAAGCCACGTCGCATGCGGTGGGCAGTCATCATAGCCAAAGCCAGCAACCATCTCAGAGTAAATTTCTATCTTGCCAGATGGCGTTTTTAACGGATTTGCTACTGGATCGTCGCGGAATTTCTTGTAGTTTGTAAAGTAGCGTTTTTTCTCATCGATCTTGTCAAATCTAAAATATCCCTTCTCCCAAAATTCCTCAAAGCTAGGCATGCTCTCATACCCAAGCTCAGCAGCCTTTTTAACGGCATCTTCATATATTGTCTTGACCCACTCTAGCTCACTTTTACCCTCGCTAAATGCCTCTTCCCTGCCCCACTCTTTGGCGATCAGCCTTGCGATCTCGAAGTCACTCTTACTCTCGCCAAATGGCTTAACAAGTGGCTTCATTGCAAATAAATACTCGCTCGTTGAGTTTGCCATTTCGATGTCAGTTCGCTCGTATTCAAGCGCAGCTGGCAAGACTATATCGCTAAATTTAGCTGTACTTGTCCAAAACGGCTCGCAAGTGATGATAGCATTGACATTTCGCATAGCTTTTATCGCTCTATTTGCGTCAGGATGCCTTGTGAAAGTCGAGCCATTTGCGTTAAACATCACTCTAATCTTTGGCAATTTGTAGCTCTTGCCATTTCTTGTTATCTCCTTGCCTGGCTTAAGAAGTGCGTCTATTAGCCTTGAGTTTGGCATGTCATAGCCCTTTGTCTTTGGTACCAGCCCGCTATCAATAAATTTTTGAGGTACCTTTGTCTCAAACGCCGCTAGTTTAGGCGCTATGAAGCTCTCATCAGCATTTTTGTGCATGCCGTCATTTGTGACAAAACCACAACCCTCTTTGCCGATGTGTCCAAGCATCGCATTTAGCGTCACAAGCGCCCAGTATGCCATCTCACCGTGATCTTGCCTTTGTATGGCATAGCCACTAATTATCACTGAGTCGTTTTTGACTAGATCCTCGCTAAATTTAGCTAGATCTTTCTCGCTCACACCACAAATTTTGCTAGCCCAAGCTAAATTTTTATTGACCCCGTCTTTTGTGCCGAGCATATACTCTTTAAATTTATCAAAGCCAACTGTGTATTTTTCTATAAATTCTTTGCTGTAAAGCCCCTTTTCAAAAAGGTAGTTACACATACCTATCATCATCGCCGTATCGGTGCAAGGCACGACTTCAAGGTATTTTGAGTCAAAGTATTTTGCGCTATCGTTGTGATAAACGTCAACGCTATAAATTTTCATCTCGCCGCTCTCGCCTTTTTTTCTGATCTCATCATAGTATTTATATGAGTTGTGAAGTGGCACGCCAATGGCGATCTTGTTTGAAACGACTGGGTTTGTGCCCCAAAATACGATCGTTTTGGCGTTTTTTAAGATAGCCTCCCACTTTGTTGGCGCTAGCGCAGGATCGACAAAGCCAGTGACGTGAGGCATGATGACAGTCGCTGCGCCGTATGAGTAGCCACCTAGCTCATTTACGTAGCCACCAAGCACGTTAAGTAGCCTTTTTGCGGTCTTTTGGCTGTGGCCAACTTTGCCAAGGCTACCCCACTGATAAACCTGTCCGTAGATCGCTTCAGCACCGTATTTATCAAAATTTTCTTTTAAAATTTTTGCACTTAGCTTTATAGCCTCGTCCCAGCTCACACGCACAAATTCCTCTTTACCACGAAGCTCTGGCTTTGGGTTGTTTGGATTGGCTAAAAAGCTCTTTCTAACAAATGGATATTTTACTCTGCTCTCATTTTGGATGTAGTCAATGACTGCGTTATTTAGCTCGTTTGGATAAGCATCGCCCTCAAATGGCACGGTCTCAACCACGCGCCCTGCGATAGTTCTTACGTAAAATGCGCCAAATTTATTTGCGCTTAGTCCGCTTTGTTTGTCAAATAACGCTTGCTCTGCGCTTCCAAGCTCTTTTGCTTGAAGGCTAGCCGCGCCTAATGCGCTCAATCTTAAAAAGTCTCGTCTTTTCATTTTCTCTCCGATTTTGGTTAAATTTATTGTTTTTGGTTGGTTTTAGAAATTATAAATTTAGGGTTTTGTATCATTTCATCGTTTAAAGGCCTTGTAATGTAATACGCAAACTTGCGTCTAAATTGCGCTATTTTAGCCAAAAATTTTTAAAGGATGGGCAGATGATTGGATTTTATGTAAATGTAAAGTTAAAAGCTGGGTGTGAGGCAAAATTTGAAGAAATTTTAAAAGAGATTGTGCCAGCTTCAAGGAAAGATAAAGGCTGCATAAGCTACGAGTGCGGCATAGTTGTGGGCGGTAAAAACGAATACTGCTTTATGGAAATTTGGGAAGATCTTGCAAGCCAAAAAGAGCATATGAAAAGCGCTCATATGGTGAAAAACGCAGCTGCACTGGAGGCTTGCAAAGAGAGCCAAGAGGTAAAAATAGTAAATTTTGTGAGCGTAAAGGAATAATATTTGCTTTAAAAAGGGCAAAATCCACAAAAATGAGCGAAGAAAAAATGCTTGAGATGATAAATGCGACTGCTGATATTATATTTATGGCCGTACTTAGAGGGCGAGTGAGCTTTGAGGCTTGCAAAAAAGATAGGGAATTTATCGACTCTTTAAGAGAAGAGCTACTTGGCAAAAATCCAAATAAATTTAAAATCGCCCAAAACTCATACCAAATGATCGCCATTTTTGAAAAATACCGCAATAAAAAATAATTCCACTTAAAATTTAAATCCATTTGCCGATATAGTGTTAAAGGATTTGACATGATAAACGCACTAAATGGATTTAATCAAAGCTTTAGCTATCAAGACGCTTTTAGTAAGCGCCAAGCCACAAACACGAATTTAAACAAAGTAGAAATTCCCGCTGAAACTGCGGACATCAAGCATCTACCGCTCTCTGGCTACTCATCAAATGATAAAATTTCTATCTGGGGCAAGATAAATGGCCTTGATAGCGGAGCGAGCAAAGATGAAATCTCTAGCCTTAAAAATTTCATTGATAGCACGAAGCTTTGGCGAGCAAGCTACATTCTAACTAGCGAGAAAAACGGCTTTAGCGTAGATGAGTTCATCAAAAACCACAAAATGAGCATAAATAACAAAATAATCAATAATGCTTTTGGCGCTCTTTATCTAAGCCGTGAGGCTACAAATTTGCTAGACTCTGATCTAAGTATCGATGAGTTTAAAGATAAATGGCTGGAATTTACCGCCGAAAGGATACTTGGCGAGCACGCAAATGTAAAAATTTCTTTTAAAGATGGGGCTTTACATTACGAGCAAAGCTCGGATAAAAAACGTATAGAATTCTTAGGTCAGCCTATGTTGCACCGTGTAAGCTACGCTGATAAAAATAGTAAAGATGAGTTTTTAAAATTTCTAAAAACAAGTTATCAAAAGGGTGAGAGCATCGCTGATGTGCTTCAAAATATCGCTATTACGCCAGTTAGAGAAAATGGCGATGAAGAGATGGAAGAAGAGAAATTTAAGCCTATGCAAGTTACCAAAAAGAGCGTGACCTATACGGATAAAGATATAAAACGTGAGTTTTTTGAGGAATTTATTAGGCGCGAGGTCGAAAATGGAGCAAGCTTTGATGACCTGGTGCAAAAGCTAAATAAGCTAAAGCCAAAGGATATCCTCGCTTAGCTTTGGCCTTATGTTTAAATTTCTAGGGGCTGGCTTAGCTCTTTAAATTCTACTTAGATTTGAATTTAAAGAGCTAATTAGCCAACTAATTTAAAAAGCTAGCTTATCTTAATAAATTTTTACTCGCGTTTAAATTTTAAGAGCCAGCCAGCTTGACTCTTAAAATTTCTACTTTGGATTATTTATACTTATCACCATATTTTTCTCATCAAGATATAGTCTAGCTGCCTCTTTGATGTCTTCATTTGTGATGGCTTTTACCGCACTTATGTACTCATCAGCCGTATAAAGTGGCGTGTTAAAAATTTTATTTGAGATGATGAGCTTTTGCCAAAACTCAGGCTTTTCGTAATCTTTTTTTATAGAAATTTCACTCTGTGCCTTAAAATCTTCCAAATGCTTTGGCAAAATCGCGCCACTACGCTTGATACTAGCTATTATCTGCTTTATCTCAGCGATGATCTTGTCCGTATTTGCAGGATCGCAAGTAAAGCTAATTAGCATATCTGAATGCTCAAAAGGATAGCGCGAGAGCTTGGCATTTAGGCTAAAACCGTATGTTTGACCCTTATCTTCTCTGATTTTTTCTCGAAGCGCTGTTTTTAAAATTTCACTTAATGCCCTTAGCCTAATCGCTCCTTCAAAGCTATATTTAGCATCAGAATTTATGATATTTATGCCAACATCGCTTCTTTTTGAGGTCTGATACTCTCTTTTAAATGTATGCTGACCCTTGATACTTCGCACGCCATCGTCTTTAAAATTTTCAGCCTCGCCAAGCTTTGGCAAGGTGGCGATATACTTTTTAACAAGTGGCAAAAGCCTCTCTTCGTCGGTGTCGCCGATGATTACAAAAGTATATGAGGCTGCATTTGTAAATTTATCATGCACGATCTTTGTAAGCTCTTCTAGATTTAAAGAGTCGATATCAGCCATCTCAAGTGGCGTGACACGTTTATTATTTTCATAAAAAAACTTGCTAAATTCGGTACTAAATTTATATTCGGGCAAATTTTGCTCTTTGCTTAGCTCATCTTTTGCTCTTTGTTTTATCCTCTCAAGCACGTTTGCATCGGCTCTTGGAGTATTAAACTCTAAATTGATGACAGCTAGCAGCGAGCTAAGATCGCTTGTGCTTGATGAGCCATAAATGCCTTGCGTAAGCGCTTCTATACCCTTTTCATAGCTTACGATCTTTCCATTTAGTGCCTTTGAGAGCTCATAGTTATTAAATTTACCAACGCCACTTTCATTTGTGAGTGCCACTGCAAAGCTACCAAGCTTTGGATCAGTCAAATTTGATGTGCCTCCTTTGCTGACGGCTGCAAACAAAACGCTATCTTTTTTAGTAACTAATGGTTTAAAGATAACTTGCGAGCCATTTTGCATTTTGTAGGTATAAATTCCATTTTTTTCATCAAAGCTTCTTGAGCTTATCTCTTTTGGCTCTAAATTTTCATTGCCTAGGCTCTTATCGTTGTTGCTAGCAGATAGGCTTGTGTTATAAGCAGGCGCCTTGGCAAAAAGCTTTAAAAACTCATCTTTGCTAAGCCTAAAGCCATCTTTGCTAAAAATTCTTACACGTTCATCAGAAATGGCCAAAATTTGCCTAAATCTAGCATTCACGTCAGCTAGCGTAATCTCGTTTAATAGCTTTAAACTAAGCTCTTTGTCGTCTTCGTCGCTTAACACAAAGCCACCATTTTCTATCATATTTAAAATTTGTCCAGCGTAAGCGCTTGATTTTTTAGTCTTTGAGCGTTTAAATTTTGCATCTACGTTTGCCACAAACGCCTTTTTTACATCTTCGAAATCATCTTTATTAAAGCCAAACTCTTTAATGCCTTTTATAACGCCAAGCATATCTTTAAGGCTTGCGTTAAAATCGCCTCCAAGTACATTTGTTTCAAAACTATAAATTTTCTGCTTTGCTTGAAGTGTTTGAGCTATAAAATCAGTACTTAAATTCGATGAATTATCTGCATTTTTTTGCTCATAAAGCATATTTATTAGGCTTGCGATAAGTGCATCTTCTAGATTTCTCTTTGCGTCAGCTTCATTTAAAACTGGACTAAATTTATCAAAATAGCTAAGTCTAACTAGCTCCATTCCAGTCTCATTTGAGTCGTAGTTAAAAATATTTAAACCATTTTTAAAGCTGATATTTTTTTCTGGATGAATGTAAGAATTTGTATTTTTTGCTTGGCTAAAGCTTTTTTCGATTAAGTTTTTTATCTCATTTTTATCAAAGTCGCCAACAGCGACAAAGCTCATAAATCTTGGCTGATAAAGCCTCTCGTAAAATTCTTGCATGTGCTTAGCATCTACGCTTTTGATGACGTTCATATCGCCTATTGGCACTCTTTTTAGATAGATACTGCCCTCAAAAATATCCTTTACTTGAGCCAAATAAAGCCTATATCCTGGCGTATTTCTCTGGCGCTCTTCTTCCATTATGACGCCACGCTCTTTATCAAGCTCCTTAGGATCGATTTTAACGCCATCTATCCAATTCGAAAAGACCTTAAATGTATCTTGTAAATTTTTCTCATTTACATTAATCGTTAAGATATAACTCGTCTGATCGTAGCTCGTCTGTGCGTTTAGATCAGCTCCAAATTTTACACCAAGGCTCTCAAGCTGTTTAATGAGCTCATTTTTACTAAAGTCACGGCTGCCATTAAACGCCATGTGCTCCAAAAAGTGAGCAAGACCTTGCTCGCCATCTTTTTCATCAGTTGAACCAGAATTTATAACAAGATAAAAAATAGCTGTTTTTTGTGGAAATTTATTCTCTTTGATATAGTATTTTAGCCCGTTTTTTAGCTCTCCATTTAACATATCTTTATCGTTTTGAAGCGCAAAAAGACCCATTGCTAGACAAAAAAGCAACAAAATTTTTCTCATTATTTTCCTTTTTAAATTTTAATCGATAGACAAAGCAGAATTTGGCATAAGCCTGCAAAATTGCAGGCTAGAAGATTATTTTAGATCGTATTTTTTAAGTAAAGCTTCGTAGCTTCCGTCTTTTTTCATTTCATCTAAAATTTGATTTATTTTTTCTATTAACGTGCTCTCTTTTCCTTTATCAAATGCTATTGAAAATCCCTCGCTACCATCAACTTCTTTGAAAAATGCTTCAAGTTCTGGATTTTTCTTGATAAAGCCATATCCGATAGAGCTATCAAGGATGACTGCGTCAAATTTGCCAACTTTTAATCCCATGATGAGTGGCACAGTATCTTCTGAAGGCACTACTTTTACACCATTTATAGCATTTGCTGCTAGCTCTTGGACGGTGCCTTGTTGCACGCCAACTCTTTTGCCAGCTAGCTCTTCTTTAGCTTTTAATGCGTCATTATCTTTTTTCTTTAGATAGAGGTTTTCAGTTAAATAGTATGGCTTTGTAAAATCAATCGATTTTAATCTATCTGAAGTCGCACTCATCGCACTTATAATGCCATTTATTTTGCCAGCTTTAAGTGCTGGGATAAGGCCGTCAAAACTCATATTTATGATCTTATATGAAAAGCCTGCACGCTTTGAAATTTCATCGATTAGCTCGATGTCAAAGCCTGTTATTTTGTTATTTTCATCGATATATTCAAATGGCGGATAGTTCGCCGCTGTGCCAAATTTTAGCTCGTTTGCACAAAGAGCAATAAAAGCTGTGAGTAAAAGAGCAAAGATCTTTTTCATAATAGTGTCCTTTAAGGTGATTTAGTGGCTTAATTATCAGTATTTCTCTATTAAAAATTGTTTAAATCCGTAATAAAAGAAAAATGCTATAAATAATCGTATAGCAAAGTAGCATATAAATTTTTATAGATAAATTCTATCCCTTAATTATCTTAAGGGATAGAATAATAAGAGCTCTAAGAGTAAGTCAAAGATTAAAATTTACTTTTTCTAACTTCGTTTACTATTGCCTTAGCCATGTCGTCAACATCAGATGTTACTTCATTTGCCTTATTAACAATTACTACATTTTCTTTTGTAAGTGTGTCTATTTGAGCAACTGATTGATTTATCATGTTAATTCCTTCACTTTGCTCTTTTATAGATTCACTCATTTCATTTATTGATTGAGCTAGTACGTTTGTATTTGCTTCGATCTCTGTTAGAGATTTTTGAGTTCTCTCTGCTAGTTTTCTAACCTCATCTGCAACAACCGCAAAGCCTCTACCATGCTCTCCTGCACGTGCCGCCTCGATCGCGGCATTAAGAGCTAGTAAATTTGTTTGATCAGCTATATCTCTAATAATAGTTATGATGTTTTTAATCTCATCACTTTGTCTAATAACATCAGATGTTTTTTGAGATATTGCATTCATTGAGCTTGACATTTGCTCTACTGCGGCAGCAGACTCTTGAAGTGAGCTTGCTTGTATATTTGCGCCTTGAGTTAGTTCTTTCATTGACTGACTTAAAGACTCAGCCTTTTCTTCTAGCACATGGGCTTGATCTAAATTTGCTCTTAACATCTTGGCTATCTCTTCACCAAGAGCATTTATACCAACCGCCATTTTGCCATCATCTTCAAGCCTTTTAGTAAAGTCTTGTTTTTTAAAGCTTTCTAGTAGATTTAACACATCATCGCCGTTTTCCGCAATAGCATGTTTAAGTGCGATTTGTAAGTCTTTGAAAGTTTGTTTTAGCTGGCTAAGTGCAGGATTTGAAGTATCTGCATTAAGCTGAGCTACGTAGTTACCTTTTCCGATTTGATTTACAAAAGTATTTGCTTCTTTAATGAAATTATTTTGTTCAGATAAATTTGCCTCGATTTGTTTGATATTCTCATTTATTAGTGCACTCATCTGTCCGATCTCGTCGCTACCGCTACGATCTAAAAATTCAGCCTTATTAGTTTTGTTATTTAAAAAGTCAAAAAACTTAACTAAGCCATTTTTAGTCTGATCTATACCAGAGATCAGATTTTTACCTATTAATGTAGATACTAGCAACATAAGTAAAATACAAATCGCAATCACAATAGAACTTATAATAAGTTCGGTATTTGCATCACCCTTAATACGTCTTGCATCTTTTTGCATATTATCAAGTAGTTTAAGTTCAAGCTCTCTCATCGCATCTATTGAAATGCTTATCTTTGAAAACCAACTCGCTGCATCATAAGATACATCTTCGGTAGCAACTACATTTTTAATAATATTCATCGCATCTATAAAATCAGCCTTTTTTCTAGCGATAGCATCAAATTCATCGCTAAATTCTTTTGGATTGTAATCGTCAAAATCCTGCATAAATTTATTTATAACGCTATTTAGTGCAACTACTTTATTGTAGTCCTCTTTGCTTATGCTCTTTTTAGTAAAAACCCCATTTAAAGTAGCACGCAAAATACCAAAAGACTCTTTTATCTCACCAACAATAATGATACGCTTTAGATCATCTACCAAGCTAGGCTCAAGCTTATCACTATATCCATTTATAGCAATGACCTCTTTTCTTAAAATTTTTGTTATACGACTAATTAGATCATTGCCACTTTTTTGATCCACATTTGAGCGGATACTATTTATCTCTGAAACTATTTCATTTTTCTCTTCAAGCTTATCAAGCGCAGCATCTACTTTTTTACGCTGCTCTAATAAATTTTTATTATCCCCTCCCGCTAGCACACCTGAGCTAAATCCGCGTTCTTTTTGCATTTCATGGATAAAATTATTTTGATTTATTATTGTATCCACGATTTTCTCGCTAAACTCTGCTTTTGAGCGAGTTTTTAAGATACCATTTAGCATGTATGCACTCATGATACCAAGGCCAATAAGACTGACGATAACTATCGCCATAATCTTTGATTTAATACCTAGATTATTCATTTTCTCTCCTTTTAGTTTTTCTTAATATTTGCTTCAAAAATAAAGTCATACGACTTTAATACTTAAAATTTATCAACCAAAAAATGCTTTTGGTTGTTTTTATAAAAAATATTGATTAGTCTATTTATGTAAAATTTTATTTTATATTTAGCTTTATTAATTAGTAGTAATTTTTTAACAAAATTGTGATACATGCAAATAGAAAATAGCACATTTAAAATAAATGCCGTTCTCATCCTGAGAAGCTTCATTTTTTCTCCTTGAAAATAATTAAGTCATTTTATTAATTTTACTTTTAAAAGATGTTAAATTTTAAAAATTAGAAAAAAGTGAGTTTTTGCAGAGAATTCCTGCTTCTCTGCAAATTTTGTATTTAGATTTATTTCTTTAATCCATATTTATCTAGCATTTTGTCAAATTCGCCAGATTTTTGTAGCTCATCGATTGTTGCGTCTATCTTCTTGATAAGCTCAGTATGTTTGCCTTTATCAAATGCCATTGCAAATCCTTCCGTGCCATCAGGAACTCTTAAAAATTCTTCTAAATCTGAATTTTGTTTTAAATATTCAACTCCTATCGGACTATCAGTTAGTACAACGTCGATTTTGCCAGCGTTTAGTGACATGATGGCAGCTGCTACATTTTCAGCAGGTATCGACTTAGCAGTTATGCTTTTGGCTGCTTCTTCTTGAAGTGTGCCAACTTGAGCTGAAATTTTCTTATCCTTAAGGTTGTCTTTATTTACATCTGAGCCTTTTTTGCGGATAAATAAATTTTCTGAAAAATAATATGGCTTGGTAAAATCAACCGATTTCCTTCTCTCATCAGTTGCGCTCATTCCGCTTATGGCAATATCGATTTTACCAGTTTTTAATGCTGATATCAGTCCATCAAAGCTCATATTTGCAACATCAAATTTTATTCCAGTTTTTTTGGTGATCTCATTTAATAAATCTATCTCAAAGCCAACAATTTTATTGTTTTCATCAAGATATTCAAAAGGTGGATAATCAGCACTTGAGCCAACTTTATAAACTACATTTTTACTAGCTTCTTCGGCATTATTTGCTGCATTTTTTTTATTAGCATCATCGCCACAACCTAGTAAAAATAAAACTAAGCTTGCCATCAAAAATTTTAAAATTTTACTCATTTTCTACTCCTTTAATGATTTAAAATTTTGCCTAAAAACTCTTTTAAGCGCTCATGTTGCGGATTTGTAAAGACATTTTTTGGTGTGTCATCAACTGCGATTTTGCCTTTATCCATAAAGAAAATTCTATTTGCCACGTTTCTTGCAAAACCCATTTCGTGTGTAACCACAAGCATCGTTATACCCCTTGCGGCAACATCTTTCATAATATCAAGCACCTCTCCGATCATCTCAGGATCAAGTGCACTTGTCGGTTCATCAAAAAGTATCACTTCTGGCTCCATCGCTAGGCTTCTAGCGATCGCGATACGTTGCTTCTGTCCGCCTGAAAGCTTGTGCGGATAGGCAAATTTCTTATCACTTAGCCCAACACTTTTTAGCAACTCATCGGCTCTTTTTTCTGCGCTTGCTTTATCTAAAATTCCCGCTTTTATCGGAGCTAGAGTTAAATTTTGCAAGACGTTTTTATTTGCAAAAAGATTAAAGTGCTGAAAAACCATGCTCACTTTTTGGCGAATTTTATTTATGTCTGATTTTTTATCTAAAATATCTTCGCCATTTATCTTTATGTGTCCACTATCTGGCTCCTCAAGGCGGTTTATACAACGTAAAAACGTACTTTTGCCACCACCACTCGGACCAATTATCGCTATAACTTCACCTTTTTTTATATCTACGCTAATATCATTTAAAACTCGCAAATCGCCATAACTTTTGTTTAAATTTTTAATCTCAATCATGGCGGTTTAATCTCCTCTCAAGTAGTTTTACCAAAAGTGTAAAAAATTTAACACTCACATAATAGACAATACCTGTAAAAATGACTGGCTCTGGACTATAAAAGACCGCTTGCAAGCTCTTACTTTGCATCGTGATATCAACGACGCTTATATAGCCCACGACTGATGTCTCTTTAAATAGTGATATAAACTCATTTGCAAGAGCTGGTAAGATATTTTTTGTAGCTTGTGGAAAAACTATCTCGCGCATCGAAACATAGTAGTTTAGGCCCATCGCACGAGCCGCTTCCATTTGTCCTTTATCGACACTGTTTATGCCACTTCGCACGATCTCGGCCACATAAGCAGAACTATTTAGTCCAAGTGCGATGAGAGCTACATAAAAATTATCGCTCCATGTTGCAAAAATGACAACTGAAAATATTAAAAGTTGAAGTATTACAGGTGTTCCACGTAAGATATCGATATATTCATCAATTATAAAATTTAAGATTTTAATATTTAAAAATTTAATAAACGCCAAGGTAAATCCAAGTGTTATGCCTATGGCAATACCGCCTATAGTAAGCCCTAAAGTCACTCCGTAACTTTTGATATAAGCGATCTCTTGAGCCTCACTAAGATCTCTTGGATAGAAAAAATATGCTCCAAGTGAGACGATTATTATAAAAAATAGAAATTTAGCTAAATTTTGAGCCTTCAACTTCGTCCTTCTCTTTAAAATATGGCTTTAAATAATACGAAAAAATTTATATCATTTTGCTTAAAAGTGTTTAAGGATCGGCACTGAATGTTGTAATTTAAAAAAATTTATATTAACATAAGCCATTTATCTTAATTTGAAAGGAAATTTATGAGCTTTGGGTCTTATTTAGCCATCGCCATCTATTTTGGCTTTTTGCTCTTTATCGGACGATATTTCTACGATAAAAATGCAAGTATGAACGAGTATCTGCTAGATAACCGTCGAATGGGTCCAGTGGTTACTGCACTTAGTGCTGGTGCTTCTGATATGAGTGGTTGGATGCTACTTGGCGTGCCCGGAGCATTATACGCAACTGGCATAGCAAATGTGTGGATGATAATCGGTCTTATCATTGGAGCTTACTGCAACTATCTATTTTTAGCAAAGAGGCTTAGAATTTATACTGAGGTTGCGAGTGATAGCATCACAATACCAGACTTTTTAGAAAATCGCTTTAAAGATAGGACTAAAATTTTAAGAATTATCTCTGGTCTTATCATTTTGATCTTTTTCACACTTTATGTAAGTAGCGGCATTATCGCTGGCGGAAAGACATTTGAGAGCTTTTTTGGTTTAAAATTTGCCTACGGAGCGGTCTTTACACTTGTCATTGTGGTCTTTTACACATTTTTTGGTGGGTTTAAAGCAGTTAGTATAACTGACGCATTTCAGGGGCTTTTGATGTTTTGTGTCCTAGTCTCAATCCCAGTCGTGGCATATCTAAATTTAGACTTGCCAAGCGATACAAATTTACTAAAAGAGATAAGCAAGCTTGATGCAAATCACCTAAATCCATTTAGAGATCAAACTTTTTGGGGAATTTTAGGACTTATGGCTTGGGGATTTGGCTACTTTGGACAGCCACATATCATCGTTAGATTTATGGCGATACGCGACTCAAAAGAGCTTGCTAAAGCAAGAAGAATAGGCATTGGCTGGATGACGATCGGCCTACTAGGCGCAATTATGAGCGGACTTATCGGCTTTGTCTACTTTAGTCAAAGAGGCGGACTTAGCGATCCTGAGACTGTATTTTTAAAGCTTGGCGAGTTACTTTTCCCACCATTTTTTATAGGCATTATCATCTCAGCTGTGCTTTCAGCGATTATGAGTACTATCTCAAGTCAGCTTTTAGTTACATCTAGCTCGGTAACAAAGGACTTTATCTTTGCATTCTATAAAAAAGAGATTAGTCAAAATACACAAACGGCGATCAGTCGCTATGCTGTCGTAGTAGTGGCCATAGTTGCTACAATACTTGCCTTTATCTCGACAGATAATGTCCTAAACGTAGTTGGCAACGCTTGGGCTGGATTTGGTGCGAGCTTTGGACCAGTGCTACTTTTTAGCCTTTACTGGAAGCGCATGAGTGCACTTGGAGCACTCGCTGGTATGATAGCTGGAGGCGCGACCGTAATATTTTGGATCACTTCGGGGCTAAACGTATATGTTTATGAAATTTTACCTGGCATCATAGCATCTTGCATAGCGATCATTAGCGTAAGTATCTGGGGAGACGCGATAAATAAAATGACGAGCGAACCTCACGAGCAAGTCATAAAAGATGAATTTGAAAAGATGAAAACAAGGCTTTAAGCCTAAACTTACAAGAAATTCCTAGTATCTTGTGCTAGGAATTTCTGCTAATTCCTTCTTAAAATTTTAATCCCTTTTTTAGTTTTCTTATCAAAAATCTAGCTGGATGAAGCTCGTGAAATAGCGATCTTTCTATGCAAAGTGGGCGATCAAGCACAAGATCAGCTATCAAATTTGCTCCAAGTATCGCTGTGCCAAGACCTCGTGAGCCATGAGCAAAATTTACAAAGACATTTTTTTCGTAGCTTGCCTTTGGGTTGTTATCTTTATTTTTGCTCCAAAATAGCCCTTTGTAGTTTTGCTTGTAAAATTCTTCATCATGCAAGGCGCCAATTATCGGAAACCTATCTCCGCTATAGCTCCTATATCCCACACGTGAACCGATAATGGTGGCTTTTGTGGTGTCAAAAAACTCGCTTACATCACTTAAATTTTTAGCATTATCCTCAACTTTAGGCGTATCGCAAATTTCATTTCTAGCATAAGTTGCACCGATAACTTGTACGCCTTTGACGGCTGGGCAGATGTAGCCTTTTGCGCTTAGCGGTAAAGTATTTTTAAATATTGGTTTTAAGTGGGTTACTTGGCCTCGGACACTGCTTATTTGCATGTCGTAGCCCTTAAAAATTTCACTGCTCTTACTGCCAGTGCAAAAGACCAAAATATCGGTCTCTAAATTTTTACCATTTTTAAATTTAACGCTTATCTTGCCGTTTTGTAGATGCGCCCTACTCTCATACTCGTGATTAAATAAAATTTCAAAGTTGCTTGAGAGAAATTTACAAATTTCTCTTGGCCTAGCGTATGCACCGTCTTTTATAAATATCCCAGGATATGGCTTTAAGTTCTCATCAAATTTAAAAATATCCTCTACGCTTTGAGTTTGCCACGAGCCATATCTTTTGATGAGCTCATCATCAAATGCGTAGTCGATGCAGCCACTAAATTTAATAAGGCTTTTTGGCAAAGTTGCCTTGTAAAATCTCACTGCTTGCAAAAATGCGTTTAAATGCATGCGGCCTAAATTTACCCCGGGCTTGGTAACTAACGGCATCAAAGCGCCACAGTGATTACCAGAGCCATTTGTAGCCACTTCGACCTTTGCCTCGGCGATCACCACTTTAAAGCCATTTTTGGCTAGCTCGCCAGCTGTTGCAAGTCCAGCCACGCCAGCTCCTATGATAAGCGCTGTTTTACCATTTACACTAGCAACTGGTTCGCATCTCACAAACCAAGCATCCTTTAAATTTTCATCCTTTTTCTCTAGCACGGCACTACTCATCTGACGTTTTCTAGCGTAACCCTCTTTTAGGCTTAGCAAAAAGCCAGCGCCCTTTAGCCCGTCTTTTACTATTTTTGCGCATGAATAGGTTCTAGCAATCGTACCAACCCTGCTTAGTCTTGCGATCTGTCTAAAAATTTCTTCGCTCCAGATCGAGTCATTTTTACTTGGAGCAAAGCCATCTAGAAACCAGATGTCAGCGCTAAAATCAAGCTCAGGTAAAATTTCTTTAGCCTCGCCGTAGCAAAGATCAAGTGTGATATTTGGGGCAAAATTTATACGGTGTATGCCCTCAATAAGAGGTGGATAGAGCGAAACCAGCTTTCTAGCATAAGCTTTAAAAATGCCTAAATTTTCATAAATTTTTAAAATATCTTCTTTTTTAATAGGGCTTTTTTCGATGCTAACAAAGTGAAGTTTTTTAGAACTATTTTTAAATTTCTTACAAAGTGTGAAGAAATTTAGCCCGGCACCAAATCCTGTCTCAGCGATGACGAAGCTATCTTTACTCTGCCAAATTTCATCAAGTGCACTTGCAAAGACAAATTCGCTCTCAAGCCAAGGTTTGTCGGTATTGAAATAGATATCGCCAAACTCCTCGTTAAATGGAATTTGCCCTTTAAAGCTTAAATTTGCATTTTTCATCTATTTTTTGCAAAATATCCGTCAATGCCGTTTGCAATGCCATTTGCAAGAGCGTTTTGATAGGCATCATTAAAGAGCTTTTCACCCTCGACTGGATGCGTGATATAGCCGATCTCAACAAGAACTGCTGGCATAAGAGCGCCTACAAGCACCCAAAACGGCGCCTCTCTCACACTGCCATCACTTGCAGCATAGACCTTTCTAGCACTTGCTAAAATTTCTTTTTGGATATCGATGCCAAGCTTATTTGACGCGATAATCTTCTCGCGGTTTAGCACGTTTAAAAACGTCTGCTGCGAAAAGTAGTTCATCTCTTCGATATCTGATTTGTTCTCAAGCGCAGCCGCGTTTTTACTACGTTCACTTCTTGCAGGCGATAAGAAAAATGTCTCAATGCCGTGCATGCTCTTTGCCTTTGTGGCATTTGGAGCAGCATTTGCGTGAATGGAAACAAAAAGATCGGCCATCTTATCATTTGCAAATTTTGTTCTTGTTCTTAAATTTATAAAGACATCGGTTGACCTGGTAAAATAGACCTTGTAACCACGCGCTTTTAATATGTCGCCAAGTTTTTTGGCCACGCCTAAAACGGCTGTTTTTTCTTGCAGTTTGCCATTTACCGCGCCAGGGTCTGTGCCACCATGTCCTGGATCGATGACGATCGTTTTGTTGCGTGAAAATTTACCAGTCGCAACTGGTGGCAAAGGTGCTGCCACTGGCTCGCTTTGTGCGGGCTGTGGCTTTAAATTTGGCTCAGGCTCTTTGTGTGGCACTTCTTCGTTTTTGTTTTTAGTTTTATGAAGTGGTGCTTTTACATTTTCGTTTGAGATAAAATTTTGAGCGCTGATTACAAGCAGATCGCCTGTCGCATTTGCTTTTATAGTCTTTTGGATCTTATCAGAAAAAATAACTCTAACAGTGTTTTTATCATACTGCGAGATATGAATATAATCAGATATAAAATTTTTATAAGTTAGCGGATTGCCATTTAGTCTACCATCAATATCCATAATGTTTTTATATGTATTTTGCTGCTTTAAAAAGGATGTTTTTAATTTTGCAGTATCAATTTTTGTATTAAACTTAAGCACTAAAGTGTCATTTACCTTTGTAGCACTAAGTAGCGTCAGAGCAGCACTAGGCGTACTGGCACTCTTTACGCCATTTAGTGCATTTAGATCTTTTACATACCCACTTGAGTCAAAACCAAGCGATTTTGAGCTGGTTATGAGTCTTGTGAGTGCTTGTTTTTTTATATTTTTGTCATTCTTTATGATCGCGTCGACATAGATATCTTTTATATCGTTGTGAAATTTGATCTTTGCACTTCTGCTTGAGCTGGCAAAATTTTTATCAAATTTTGCAAATATATCTGAATTTGTCGCAGCAAAAAGGAAATTACAAACAATAAAAAAGAGGATTATCGCTCGTTTCATTCACCATGTACCAGCTTGTGCATTAGCTCTTTTACGCTTATTAGCTCTTTTAGTTTATATCCATTTGCTCCCGTGAAAAATAACCCGGTCTCTTTTTTGCCGCTAAATGAGTCAAACAGCCTATCAGCGATGCAATATCCAACCTCTTTAGCACCTTTGCCCCTTTGACAAGGGCTCACGCAGTTGCTTATACACTGAATCTTTGGTCCCATCCTTTTTTCTACCAAATTTATCAAATTTGTTCTAATCCCACGAGCCGGATAGCCAACTGGACTTTTTATAAGCTCTATGTCCTTTTCCTCGGCTGCTAGTATCACTTCTTTAAAGCCAATATCTGCGTCACACTCATGAGTGCCGATAAAGCGTGTGCCCATTTGAACGCCGTCTGCGCCTAGCGATATTGCTTTTTCGATATCATTTTTATCCCAAATTCCACCGGCTGCAATAAGCGGAAAGTCACCCCACTCTTTTATCTCGGCCTTTACCTGTGGGATTAGATTGAATAACGAAAACTCAGGATCAAGGCACTGCTCGTAAGTAAAGCCCTGGTGTCCGCCGCTTAGTGGCCCCTCAAGCACGACAGCATCTGGTAAGCGGTCATATCTTTGTAGCCAACGTTTACAGATGATCTTTAGTGCTTTTGCACTTGAGATAATAGGAACTAGTGCAACCTCTTTAAAATTTTGTGTAAATTCTGGCAAATTCGTAGGTAGTCCAGCACCTGACACGATGATATTTATACCGGCTTCACAAGCATCTTTTACCACTCTTGCGTAGTCATTTGCAGCGTACATTATATTTACGCCAAGTGGCAAATCTCCACAAATTTTTCGGGCATTCTCAATAATTGCTCTAAGCCCTCTTGTAGAGTAGAAATTTTCACTTCCAAATGGCTTTGCGTTAAGCTCTTTATCTATAAATTTTCTATTTTCATAATATCCAGTACCAACTGAGCTGATTATCCCAAGACCGCCTTCTAAGCTTACATTACCAGCTAGTTTGTCCCAGCTGATACCAAGTCCCATACCGCCTTGAAATATCGGATACTTTATCTCATATTTTCCTATTTTTAATGGCTTTAACTCCATCTATTCAACCTTTACTTTTGCAAATTTACGCTTTCCGACTTGCAAGATATATTCACCTGTCTCTAATTTTAACTGCTCATCACTAATCTTTTCTTGATTAATGCTAACCGCATTTGCCTTTATGTCACGTCTTGCTTGAGAATTTGACTCACTTAGCTCACACTGCGATAAAGCTTCCACTATCCACGCTGGTGCTTTTAGGCTAAATTCTTTGATATCAGTTGGGAGCTGATTTTGAGAGTGCACGCTATTAAACTCAGCCATTGCAGCCTTTGCAGCCTCCTCGCCGTGATACCTTGATGTTATCTCGTAAGCAAGATCCTCTTTTGCTTTTTTTGGATGATACTTGCCGTTTTTTACATCGTTCATTAAATTTTCTATCTCGCCAAGGCTTTTTGTACTTAAAAGCTCATACCAACGCCACATTAGCTCATCGCTTATACTAAGCGTTTTTGCAAACATATCATTTGCATTTTCGGTTACGCCGATGTAGTTTCCAAGACTTTTGCTCATCTTATTTACACCATCAAGCCCTTCAAGAAGTGGCATCATGATGACAGCTTGCTCTTTGCCAACATTATATGTTCGCTGTAAGGTTCTACCCATTAGAAGGTTAAATTTCTGATCCGTACCGCCCATCTCGATGTCGCACTTCATCGCAACGCTATCATAACCTTGAAGAAGTGGATACATAAATTCAGAAATTGAAATTGGACTGCCAGATTTTATCCTTTTTTCAAAATCATCGCGCTCTAACATTCTAGCGACTGAAAATGTGCTAGTTAGTTCTATCATTCCAGCAGCTCCAAGCTCATTTGACCATTTTGAGTTAAACATTATCACGGTCTTTTTTGGATCTAAAATTTTAAAAACTTGCTCTTCATAGGTTTTAGCGTTTTTTAAAACCGTCTCTTGATCTAGCTTCTTTCTAGTTACTGATTTACCGGTTGGATCGCCTATTTGAGCAGTGAAGTCGCCTATTAAAAACTGTACGATCGCGCCATGTTTTTGAAGCAAAGCCATCTTGCTTAAAACGACTGTGTGTCCTAAGTGAAGGTCTGGAGCAGTTGGATCAAAACCAGCCTTTACATAGAAATTTTCACCTTTTTCATAATAGTTTTTTATTAAATTCTCAACTCTTTCAAAGTCAATAATCTCGGCAACACCGCGTTTTATCTCTTGTAAAATTTCAGCTATATCTTGCATTATCTTTCTCCTAGTTATGGTATGGATCGCTTTGCGAAACAAAATCTATAATCTTATATCTATCTTTGATCTTCTCTCTTAGCTCGTTTGCATCGATGTTTTCAGCTATCTCAACACTTATCTCAAATGTATCGCCGCTAAGGTCATTTGCTTCATTTAGCGAGATTGTAGCCAAATTTACATCTAGTCTAGCAAGATATGTTAAAAATTCAGCCAACGCGCCTTTTCGGTTCTCAAGATTTAATAAAATTTTATATCTATGTGGGGCATTTCTAGTCCATTTGACAAAGATGATTTCATTGCCCTTATCCATAAGCTTTCCAGCACGCTCACAAAGTTTGTGGTGCACTGTCACATTGTGCCCATTTTTAAAGCCAACTATACTATCGCCTCTTTTTGGATTACAACAATAGTCAAACTCGACATTTGAAATTTTATGATTTGAATAGATTACGATATTTTCAAATTTTTGCTTTTTAACCTGATATTTATCGCCCAAAGAGATCATAAAAGGACGCTCTTTTTTTATATACTTTTTAAGCATATTTACGACCTCTTGCAAAAAATCGCTTTCAGTTGCAGCACGAAAAACTTTTTTGCCTAAATTTTCATGCTCTATCCAGTCTAAAATTCTATCTTTAGAAACGCCAAAAACTGACTTTAAAATATCAACTGCGATTTTATAATTTATATCTTTTATCTTTTGCTTGCAGTATGTCCTTATCGTAGCTCTTGCTTTACCAGTTCGAACGCTATTTATCCACGAACAGCGAAATTTTGCCTCTTCACCAGTTACGATCCTTACAATATCGCCGTTTTTTAGCTCTGTTAAAAGTGGCATTCTGACGCGATTTATATAAGCTTCTTTTGCGTAAAGTCCGATCTCTGTGTGAATCTCATAAGCATAATCAAGTGCAGTAGCCCCACGTGGAAGCGTAAAAACTTCACCTTTTGGCGAATAGACCGCAATATCTTCTATATAAAGACTATCTTTTGCATATTCATAAAGCTCTTCGACGTTACTTTCAGCTTCATTATTTTGCATACCAATGTCGTTTAGCCAGTCAAGTTTTGGATTAAGTAAACTGCCCTCGCCGTTTTTGTATTTCCAGTGAGCTGCGACACCGTATTCGGCGGTTTTGTGCATATCGTAAGTACGAACTTGTGCCTCAAAAATACTCTTATTATCAAAAATAGTTGTATGTATCGTTTGATAGCCATTTTGCTTTGGAAGTGCAATATAATCCTTAAATCTCGAAATAAGAGGATTAAAATTTATATGCAAATTTCCAAGCGCAAGATAGCAATCAAGCGGTTTTTGCACAAGAATTCTAATAGCAAGCAAATCAAGCACCTCTTCAATCGAAATACCTTTTCTTTGCATTTTTAAATAAATCGAATAGTAATGCTTTATACGTTTTTGAATCTCGAAAGTACCCTCAATAAAGCCATTTTCAAGCAAAATTTGATTTACTTTCTCGTAAAAAGCATTTAGCTTAAGGCTAAGCTGCTGTTTATTTTTATTTAAAAAGCTATCGATCTTGGCGTATTCTTCTGGCATCGCATATTTAAAGCTTAGATCTTCAAGTATATTTTTAATCGATGAAATTCCAAGCCTATGAGCGATCGGAGCATAGACCATAAGCGTCTCTTCAGCAATACGTTTTTGTTTTTCTACTTTTAATGCATCAAGGGTTAGCATATTATGAAGTCTATCACAAAGCTTAACCACAAGAACTCTAACATCTTCAATGGAGATTAGAAGCATTTTTCTAAAGGTTAGTGCCGAACTTGCTAGTTTTTCGTTACTACTTGAGCTTGCAAGCTTGTTTTCTCTTATAGCAACTATCTTTGTAAGCCCCTCAACCAGCTTTGCCACTTCATCGCCAAATTCAGCCTGGACTTCACTAAGCGTAACTTCAGTATCTTCAACTACATCGTGAAGTAGTGCAGCTATGACCATGCTCTCATCTCCACCCATATTTGCTACTATTGATGCTACCAATATTGGATGGATTGCGTATGGCTCGCCACTTTTGCGGTATTGACCGGCATGAGATGTGACACAGCTATCTATAGCTTTATCTAATTTCTCGCTTCGTTCGCAAAGAGAAAAGAGCAGCGTTATAGCTTCTGAAACATTTTTACAAGGTAAAATTTGTTCTATTAGCTGCTCTAAAAAAAGACTATTTTCCTTCAACTATTGCCTCTAAGCCTATTTTGCCCTCAGCTACTTCAAGTAGCGCAATGTCAGCAAATTTCATCTTTGAAGTATCGGCTTCTACAAGCACTACTGCTCCATTTGCTAGTGCTTCTGCACGCTTTGCTACGATAAGTGAAAGTTTATATCTATCATCACCAACCTGTTTTAACGCTCTTGCTGTTATTTGTTCTGTTCTCATATTTATCCTTTTTAAAATTTATTTTACTACTGAGTATAGGGCTGCTTCTTCTTCATTTATTATTTTTAATAAATTTCCAGCCTTAAACATATTACAAACCAAAATCGGCAGTGAGTTATCTTTAGCTAAAGCTATGGCAGTATCGTCCATAACCTTGATATCATCACTCATCGCCTTTTCGTAGTTTAGTGATTTTAGAAGTTTTGCATCTTTGAATTTTTTAGGGTCTTTATCATAAACGCCATCAACTTTTGTCGCTTTTATGATCATATCTGAGCCGATCTCAATAGCTCTTAAAGTTGCTGCTGTATCAGTTGTAAAGAAAGGATTGCCGGTACCTGCAGCAAAGATGACAACTCTGCCTTTTTCCAAATGGCGCTGCGCACGTCCAACGATGAAAGTCTCACAGATCGCCTCCATCTTGATCGCGCTTTGCACTCTTACCTCTAGCCCGCTTCGCTCTAAAGCTTCACGCATCGCGATTGAGTTTATTACAGTTGCTAGCATGCCCATGTGATCGCCACTCGTTCGTTTAATGATACCATCTTTTGCGGCACTCACACCGCGTATAATGTTGCCACCACCGATAACGATGCCAACCTCGATACCATTTTCGACAAGCTCTTTTATCTCATTTGCTATAAATTTAAGCACCGCCGTATCTATGCCAAAACCATTTTCTCCCGCTAAAGCTTCGCCTGAAAATTTAACCAATACGCGTTTTCTTTTACTCATTGTCTTGCTCCTTAAAATTCACGCATTCTAGCCAAAAAGGCTTTAAATTTAGTTAATAGCACTTGCAAAGCGGCTATTTTGAGATCATCTCAAGTGGATCGATGTGGTAGTTTCTTTGCGTCACTTCAAAGGTTAGATCACTTCTAACTCGGCCTATAACGTAGCCTTTTTGCACAACTGAGCCGACTTTTACGGTTGGTGCAATTTGACTTAGGTGAGCGTAGATCGTGTGGATGCCATTTTCGTTTTCTATAATGACTACATTTTCAAGCATTGGAGTTGCTTTTGCAAAGACCACTTTACCATTTAGCACGCTTTTGACCTTGGCATCTGGCGTGGTTGAGCGAAGTATGACTGACTCGTTAAAAATTTTGATGTTATATATTGGATCTACATAGTTACCAAATTTTTGCTTTACAGTGTAGCTATCAAGAGGAGCGATTGTCTTTGCACCTGAATATTTTTTAACTGAGCTTGTTTGATAGCCTCCACCCATTGGCTGGCTTTTTTCGCCTTTTTTACCACCTTTGCTTGTGGCTGCTTTTTCTTGTTTTTCTCTAGCAGCACGTGCGGCTTCATCTTCTTGTTTTTGCATGATAGCAAGCTGCTCCAGCGTCTTTCTTAGCTCATCTTGCTGAGCTTGAAGCTTGGCTAGCTTTTTGCTGTAAATTTCCTTATCACGTTTTAGTCCGTTTATAGTATTTTTCTGCGTACTCTCTAAATTTTGCAAGTCACTTTGCTTGCGTCTATAGTTTTTGATGCTTGAGTTTATCTCGTTTATTTTGTTTGATTTATTTTTTATCTTTTCGATCGTATCTTCATAGTTCTGGCTAAGTCTTTTAAAATCCTCTTTTGCAATAGCATTTAGCTTGGTTAAAATTTGAGATGAGATGATGCTCTCCTCGCTTTGCTTGTCCTCAGTTGCAGACATCAAAAGATCAAACGACAAATCTTCTGCGATGATCCTTATCATATTTTGCTCAAGCTCTTTTTGTGTGCGCTCTAGCTCTTTGTTTTGCTTAGTTAGATCATCAAGCTCAAGAAGTGCCTTTGAAGCATTTGTTTCAAGGACTGAAATTTGACCCTTTAAATTTGTGATATCGCCACTTATACCGCGAAGTTTTTTCTCGCCATTTACGATATCACCAGCCAAATCATCTAACTTTTTACTAAGCTGCTCGCTCATCGCTTGACTCGATCTTAGCGAGTTTTTGGAGTCTTTGATCTTCTCTTTGGTATTTGACGCAAAAGCTAAGCTAAAAGCTAGCAAAAATGTAAAAATTCCTTTTCTCATATCGTGCTTTTTCTAGCCTTGCTCATCACCAAACTAACAGCAAAAATGCTTAAAAACATAGCCACGCCAAATAAAATAAAAATATCCCTTGAAGGATCAAGGCTAGGCAAAACTACATCGATGCTTGCAGCATTTTCTCTAAAAATTTCAATACTAGGCAAGAAAAAGAAAAATGCACCGACTGCAACGGTAGCAACTAGGCTATCAACCATAGCCGATTTGTAAAGCATGGCTGATTTTAGCCAAAATGGTGCTCCAAAAAGCGTCATGATCTCGATACGCTCCCTATGCTCAAACAGCCAAATTTTAGCCTGCTTTAGCATAAGCATAAGTCCAACAACACAAAGTATCGCCATAAAAGCATACGATATGCTTTTTGCTAAATTTAGCATTTTAAAGACCTTGTCATGAGTCTTTGAAAATGTCTCGACCTTTGTGATGCCATCAAATTTTAAAAGTTTTTGCTTTAGCTCATCCATGTACTGCGGTGTCGGAAATTCGCTAAGTTTTAGTGAGTAAAATTTAGGTAGCGCATTTTGCAGTATGGATAAATTTTTAGCAGAGATGTCATTTGATAGGCGGTCGATTATTTTTTGCGGACTTAGTGGCTCGAGGCTAGATAGATTGCTAACCACCGGCTTTAAAATAGCATCACTAAGCTCTTTACTTGAAACTATGACGATGTTGTAGTCATTTCCCATGAGTCTTTCATAATCTCTCACAATCTTATCGGCAGTTAGACTAAACTGCACTGAAAACAAAAGCGCGATCAGCGGCAGGATGAATCCAAGATGATTTTTAAGCGATCTCATGTACGCCTCCATTTTCTATGACGAAGTGGCGGTATGGGATACGAAGTGTCGATGGGATATGGTGCGTGACAACTACCACGCTCGTGCCTAAAAATTCCCTAGCTGATTTTAAAAGTGACCAGATGACGTCGCTTGAGTATTCGTCTAAATTTCCAGTTGGCTCGTCGCATAAGAGCAAATTTGGATTGTGCGCTAGAGCTCTTGCCATGGCAACTCTTTGCTGCTCACCACCACTTAGCTCACGAGGATATTTATCGGCTTTATGAAGCATATTTACATGTTTTAAAAGTTTAGCCACTTGCTTTTTGCTCACATTTTGATTGATGCCTTTGATGATGAGGGGCAACATAACGTTTCTTTCCACATTCCATTCATTTATCAAACGATAATTTTGAAATATAATGCCAACTCGCTGCCTAAGCTCACAAAGTCTTTTATCATCGATGTCGTCCATTTGTGTCATGCAGACATTTAGCTCTCCAGCAAGGGGTGAAATTTCTCCGTAAAATGATTTTAAAAGCGTGCTTTTTCCACTTCCACTCTTGCCTGTGATAAAGACAAAATCATTTGCATAAATATCTAAATTGACACTATTAATTACAATTTCATCGCGTTCATAAGCTAGGCTCAAATTTCTTGCACTAATTATCTCTTGCATCAGCCAAATACTCCTTCAAAAGCTCGTGTGCAGCTAAATTCTCACGAATTAAGATCGGTTTTTTTATAAAATATTCGCTTTTTTCATCGCTTATTTTGATAAAACATTGCTCAGGTTTATTAAATGCTCCAAAAGCAACTTTTAGCAAAATTTCACCTTCGTTTATGGTGTAAATTTCTTCAAAATGTAAAAAATAATCTTCTTTTTTGATGATAAAATTTTTAAAATTTTTAATGATATTTTTTACGCTTGTCTTTTCTTTAAAGCTAAAATCTCCAGCTAAAACACTCTCGCCACTTTCAACCTCGCAAGTATAAACGACATCGTAAATATCCTTATCTTGACGTCTCCAGCGGTCTTCGTACTTACTAGTTACTTCTAAATTTCTATTTTTGAAAGCTTCTATTTTTGAGTTTGTAGGCTCTAAAAATTTACTCAAGCTAAAGTCGCAATACTCCTTGCTATCAGTCCTTAGCTCAAATTTACCGCCTACTTTTAGTATCCTCTCGCACTCAAGTGCAAACGCCGATGAGACCACACGTCTATGCTCTGCTTTGTCCCATGGCACTGGAAAGTGTAAAAAGACTCTATCAACTAAATTTGAGCCAATAAGTGAGAGTAAAAGTCTGGCGTCAGTGTTTATTAGACGCACGTTTTCTAGACCATTTGCCCTAGCTAGCTTTGCTACTTGCTCGATGCTTGGTTTATAGACTTCTATTCCGATAACTAGGGCATTTGGATTATTTTTAGCTTGATAAAGCAAGTGTCTGCCAGAACCAAAGCCGATCTCGATGAAAATCTCTTTAAATTTATCTTTTAGCTCGCAAAATGCTGGCGCAAATTCTTCAAGGCTTAAAATTTCGCTCACTTTTTTGGTTAAATTTGTCTTTTTTACAGCAAATGCTTGACTGATGATGCCGTTGCAATTTTGCTCTTTAAAAAGCTCCAGTGCCTCTTGCAAAAGACCAACTTTAGCTGGCTTTGTAAGCTTCTCCCCCTTTACAACAACGCCATTTTTACCGGGCTTTACAACTAGAAAAAAGCTCTCTTCTTCATTTTTTGTGTAGATGAGCCTCTCGTTTCGCCCATTTGCCTGCCAAAGAAATTTGACTTTGTCATTACCAAATGGAAATGAGAGCTCTTTTAAAGACGAAGCGATGAAATTTGGCATTATTTTATGCTAACTTCTGCTTTTGATGACTTATCAGAGGCGATGCCGTACTCATCGATAGCTACGACGCTGTAAGAATAGCTAGCTCCTTTTTGCACGCTATCATCTCTAAGTCCAGTACCATCTATGCCACTAAAAATTTTCTCACTTGCACCACTTCTATAAACCGTGTACGAACTGGCTCTATCAACTGCACTCCAGTTTACATTTACGCCGACACCATCGTAGCTAGCGCTAATATTTGGAGTCTTTGGTGCACTAAGCGTTATCCCCACGATTGGCTCTTCTTGTTTTAAGCTCTCAAGGCCGTCTTTATCGACTGCTGTGACTCTGTAATACCTTGTTGCCGCATTTGTATTTATGAGATCTTCATAGGTGTTGCTAGTCGTTTTTGCCAGATATGTGTAAGGCAAAATTTTACTCACTGTTCTATAAACCTTAAAATAAGCAAAATCCTCAGCTGGCGCGTAATCCCAAGTTAAAATTATCTTTTTTGGCGCATTTTTGGTCGCTTGGACGTTTGTTACTGATTTAGGGTAACTCCTTTGTTGTGGCGCTTATGTTTTGGCTTGGTTTTGAGATGACGCCAGAAGAAGTTTTAACTAAGATCCTATACTCATAAGATCTGCCAGGTTTTACCTCAGTGTCGATATACTCGGCATTTAGTCTGCCATTTACCTCTGCTACTTGGCTAAATTTATTAGCTCCTGCATCGCTTCTTTGGATGATGTAGCTAGCTACTGTGCTATCAGGATGTGGTCTCCAGATCACTTTTACGCGGCCTGGAAGTCCGGTGATAGCTTGTGCAAATGGCACAGAGTCAAGTAGTGGCTTAGTTGTCGCAGTTGCGATCGCACCTGGTTGAGAGATGGCGTTGCTTGAGTAGGTTCTCATTTGGTACGAGTAAGTCGTTTCTGGCGCTAGGTCGCGATCCACATAGTGCGTAGCAAAGCGGTCTTTTATGTTTGCAACTAGTTGCATTTTTGAATTTGCATCGTTTGGATTTGAGCGGTAAAGGTAGTAGCCAACGACGCTCTCATCGGTCACTGGGTTCCACTCGAAGCCAACTTCTGTCATATCTGAAATAGTTTTTAAGCTTGTAATAGTTGGCAGTGACGTGCTTTGCTGAGTCGGTACGCTAGAGCCGCATCCCGCTAAGAAAGCTACTAAAAATGGTGTCAATATGCGTAGGGCAAATTTTTTCATCAAAAATCTCCTTGGGAATTTTTTTGTAAATTATTTGGTTAAAGTCATCATACGTTTTTGCGGTAAATTCTACCCTTTTGCCAGTTCGCGGATGGATAAAATAGAGCATATAAGCGTGAAGCATAACCCTGCTTATTTTATCGCCTTGGCTCTTAAATCCGTATAAATCATCACCTAAAATGTGGCGATTTATGCTAGCAAGATGCACTCTTATCTGGTGCGTCCTGCCTGTAAAAAGCTTTGCCGCTATCAAATTTACTCCGCCTTCGCTTAGCAAATTTACAAAGGCGCTTTTTGCAAATTTAGCGTCTGCAACGATCGCTTTTTTTAGGCGGTTGTTTGGATTTCTACCGATTGGCTTATCGATGATGACGTCCTCTTTTAGAGGCAGGTCGGTCAGCGCTAGATAAATTCGTCCCATGCTCTTATCGCTTAGCTGCTCGCTTAGTTTTGCGTGGGCGAAGTTGTTTTTTGCAACGACGATAGCGCCACTCGTGCCCTTATCTAGGCGGTGGACGATGCCAGCTCTTACGTCGCCGTTTAAATTTGAGAGCATAAAGCCCTTTTTATTTAGCCACTCAACAAGTGTCGCCTTTTTGACGCTTGGGGCTTGGTGAACGACGATTTGAGGGGGTTTGTTTAGCACTATGAGATCGTCGTCCTCGTAGATGATCGGGATGTCAAAATTTACTTCGTATTCGTTTTGCACCTCTTTTTTTGGGGCAAAATTTACGCAAACTTCATCATTTTCGCTTAGAGCAAAGCTTGGTTTTGAGACTGGTTTTAAATTTACGCTTACGAGAGAATCTTTTATCAAATTTAAAGCTTGATTGCGTGAAATTTGAAGCTCATGCGCTACTGCTACGTCGAGTCTTGAGCTGTTTAAAACATTAAATTTAACCAAAATCAAAGCCTTGTTTGTGATATAATCTAGCCCAAAAATTAAGGTTTGCTTCTTGATAAAACTAGATCGGCGTATTTTAACACATTTTGATTTTATTCAGCCGTTTTTAATAATCCCAATAATCATAATTTCATATATCCTAGTCTCCGAAGCAAACGACATTTTAGCAAACAAACAACTTATATATTTTGGTATAGGTTTTGCATCATTTTGCGTAGCATTTTTACTGCCCATTAGACGTATAGACTGGATCATTCCGATGTTTTACTGGGTCTGTATCGTGCTACTTTTAAGCGTCGATCTCTTTGGCGTTAGCAAACTAGGAGCTAGGCGCTGGCTAGAAATTCCCTTTGTTCACTTCACACTTCAGCCATCAGAACTGATGAAGCCAGCCTTTTTGCTGATGCTAGCCTATCTCATCAAACAGCGTCCTCCAGAGGCTAATGGATACGGAGTAAAAGATTTTTTAAGACTTAGTTTTTACATACTTTTGCCATTTGTACTCATCATGAAAGAGCCTGATCTTGGCACTGCACTCATACTCTTAATAGTTGGCTACACCATCCTTTTTGTAATCGGCGTAAATAAGAAAATTTGGATCACTATCATCCTTGCGATAGGCTTTTTGGCGCCAGTTTTGTATGAAAATTTACATGACTATCAAAAAAAGAGGATTCACGATTTCATCGCTGAAGAGCCAAGCTATCACGTTAAACAAAGTATCATCGCCATAGGCAGCGGCGGATTAAAGGGCAAGCCAAAGGACGAAGCGACACAGACACACTTTAAATTTTTACCAATCGCCACTAGTGACTTCATCTTTGCCTACAATATCGAGCGTTTTGGCTTTTATGGTGGATTATTTTTGCTTGGACTTTATGGAGCACTTATAACACATCTTTTAAGTTTAAATTACGGCCTAAAAAACGACTATTTTACACAAGTTACCACCACGGGGATTGCTGCGCTAATCTTCGTTTATGTGGGTGTAAATGTCTCGATGACGATCGGTTTTGCACCAGTTGTAGGTGTGCCACTGCCATTTTTTAGTTATGGCGGAAGTAGCTTTGTTACATTTATGGTGCTTTTTGGAATTTTGCAAAATTTGCTAACTTTTAGATTTGATAGAACCTATAGCTTTATAAAAATTCACTTCTAAAATTTTCTCCACAAATATCCAGCATATAGTTTTACCCTATCCTTCTTTGTATTTTTTGATGCAAGATTTTATGGCATTTATAAGATATTTTATATCCTCTTTTGTATGCGTGTAGTGAATGCTAACACGTACCCAGCCAGGTTTTGCTTCAAAAATGGTATTATCTTTTAAATTAAGCAGATCATGTCCATACGGCCCAGCGCAATCACAGCCTGCACGCGTTTGTATACCAAAATCACTACTTAGGCTCGCAGCAAAATCATAAGGTGAAATACCTTTTACATTAAATGCAAAAATAGGTAATCTGTCTAAATTTTCAGGGCAATAATTTATCACCTCATCTATCTTTTCTAGCTCTTTGCAAAACATCTCACCTAGCTCACATTCAGCCTCTTTTATATTATTAAGTCCGATTTCATTTCTTAGTTTATAGGCTAAATTTGTACGTATTAGCTGCATTATCGGCGGTGTACCGCCCTCCTCTAAATTTTCAACTTCATTAGTAAAAATATGCGATGTCCTGCTTACGTACTTGACTGTGCCTCCTGCTGCAAATGTAGGCAAATTTTTACAAAGCTCTTTTTTGATAGCCAAAAGCCCGCAACTCCCAACTCCTCCAAGTAGTTTGTGAGGCGAAAGAAACAGTGCGTCAAAATATCTGCAATCAACATTTTCATAAGCACTAAGAGTGGCCACATCAAGTACTAAAATGCCATTGTATTTTTTGATTAGTGAGTAAATTTTTTTATAATTAGTTTTAACGCCAGTGACGTTTGAGGCGGCACTAAAACTAGCTATTATCTTTCTTTTTGCATTTTGCTTTAATGTATTCTCAAGCATCGCGTAATCTATCTCATTATTTTCATCAAGCTCTATACGTTTTATATCACAAAGCCCTTCTCTTAAGCTAACTTCAACAGAGTGATGCTCATAAGGGCCAATGATCGCTAATGGCAAGTTTAAACTTCTTAAATTTGCATCGCCGATCAAGGCTCTTGTAGCTGGTGAGATATAAATTCCCATTATCTCCTGAAATTTCTTTATCGCAGCCGTTGCTCCTTGACCAGTCGCGATAAGATAAAAACTATCGTCAAGGCCTAATAAGCTTTTTAACTCAGCTCTTGCATTTTCATAGCATTTTTGCGTTAACACCGCGCTTGAACTACTATCTGAGTGAGTGTTTGCGTAGGTTTTTAAAAATTTTAAAATTTCATCTTCAATGGGCTTATAAGCAAGACCTGAAGCCGTGTAATCAAAATAGTAAAGGCCTTCTTTTAAAATGATATTTTTTCTTACTTCATCGATATTTAGCAATGTTTTCCTTTTTTAAAGCAGGGATTATAATTAAATTTTCATAAAAAAGCTTGCAAAATAAGCATCTTTTAAAGCAATAAATTTCTTTGTAAATTTTCTATATTTTTCTTTATTGTGCCATCTTTATAGATAGCGGATATTAAGGCGATCATGTCTGGCTTTACTCTAGCGACACTTGCAATGTTGCTAGAGTTTATGCCACCTATGACACACACATTCATTCCCATTTCTTTTGCTTGTGATATAGTTTGAGCCTTGCAAAGTGGCGCATTTGGTTTTGTTGGGCTTTTAAACATCGCTCCAAAAGCTACGTAGCTAGCGCCATTTTGTTTTGCCCTAATGGCAAGCTCCAAGCTATCATAGCAGCTAACCCCCACGTAAGCATCATCTCCTAAAATTTCAAACGCCTCTTTTATGCTCGCATCATCTTTTCCCAAATGCACGGACTTTGCCCCTATATTAGCAGCAAATAAAATATCATCATTTACGATAAATCTGGCTCCAAATTTTTCGCATAAATTGAAAATTTCACTAGCTAGCCTCTCATCTTTGGGTATTTTTTTAGAGCGAAATTGAAAAAATTTAACCCCACACTCTAAAATTTCTTTAGTGTATTGCAAGGCTAAATTTTCAGGCATCAACACATCGTCGCTAATCGCGTAAATTTCAATCACTTATGCCAACTTTATGATTTAGTAGACGTTTGCCAAATTTTGTCGTAATTGCATTTTTAATAGCATTTAAAATGTATCTTTTGGCTAGTTTTATGGCCTCTTCTTTGGTGTGTCCATTTGCCAGTAAGCAGGCCAGCGCACTTGCAAAGCTACACCCAGCCCCATGCATGATCTCTGGTTTTATTAGTGGCTCTTTAAATTTAATTACGTCACCATTTTTTTTAAAAAGAGTATCTTCACAAATTTCTGCAACCGTGCTTCGCTTTAAGATCATATCGCAAGGTAAATTTTTACTATCAAGCTCCAAAACTTTGGCTTCATCGATATTTGGCGTGATAATGTCTGCAAATTTAAAAAGTTTTTTTAAGCTTGCTATCGCGTCATTTTCAAGAAGCTTTGAGCCTGATTTTGCTACGCAAACTGGGTCTATTACTATTTTAATGCCTTGCTTATAAAATTTTTCAAGCCAAAAACCAACGCAAGATATAAGCTCTTTATTAAAAAGCATTCCAACCTTGATAGCGTCTATATTTAGCTCCTCGTCTACCATTTTTATTTGTTCATTTAGATTTGTAACATTTGTAGCAAAGATATTGCTAACGCCATTTGTATTTTGTGCTGTAAGAGCCGTGATAGCCGTCGCTGCGTAGCAAGAAAACGCCTCGCATGTCTTTATGTCAGCCTGCACGCCAGCACCACCAACACTATCACTTCCTGCAATTATTAATATATTTTTCATCTATCTCCCATACAACCTGAAATTTTATCAACACTAAAAGGATCATCGACCTTCCAACTACTTGAATACTTCTTAATGCTATTTTTTAATGCGTCCACTAGATAATTCACATCTTCTAGTGTATGCGTATAGTGAAGTCCAGCTCTGACCCAACCTGGCTTGCGAGTAAAGAGTGAGTCCTCTTTTAAATGAAGCAGATCATGTCCATATGGCCCAGCGCAAGAACACCCTGCACGCGTTTGAATGCCATATTCTTTGCTTAAAACTTTGGCTAGTTCATAAGGCGAAACACCAGTCACGTTAAAAGAAAATATCGGCAAACGCTTTGCATTATTTGGATGATAGCAGGTAAGCTCAGGAATTTCTGCTAGTCTTTTTTCCAAATACTCTCCAAGCTCGCTCTCGTTTTCATATATTGCCTCAAATCCTATCTCATTTCTTAGTCTATAAGCCAAATTTGCCCTTATAAGTCCTAAAATAGGCGGCGTACCGGCCTCCTCTAGCTGTTCACTATCTTTTACAAATATAGCATAGTTTTTGCTAACATAACTTACCGTTCCACCACCAGCAAATGTCGGCTCATCTGAGTTTGCAAGTATCTTTTTTATAGCAAGAAGCCCACAACTTCCTACTCCACCAAGCAGTTTATGTGGCGATAAAAAAAGAGCATCAAAATAGTCACAGTCAATATTTCCATAAGCGCTAAAGCTTGCAGCATCAAATGCCACAATGCCACCATAAGATTTTATAAGAGTATAAATTTTTCTATAATCGCTCAAAACCCCAGTCACATTTGAAGCCACGCTAAAAGTTGCGATAATCTCACGACCAACATTTATCCTTAAAATTTGCTCCAAATGATTAAAGTCGATCCCTCCATTTTTATCAAGCCTGATATGCTCAACCTCACAAAGGGCTTGCCTAAAGCTTATCTCATTTGAATGATGCTCGTAAGGCCCAAGTACTACAAGCGGAGAATTTTCATTTGGCTTTAACGCATATCTTTTTTTTAATGCTGGCGGTGCATAAATTCCTAAAATTTCTTGAAATTTCTTTATCGCACCGGTAGCTCCATTGCCACAAGTAAAAAGATAAAAGCTCTCATCAAGTCCTAGTAAGCTTTTTAATTCACGTCTTGAATCTTCATAAATTTGAGCAGTTTTATAAGCATTTGATGAGCTGATAGAGTGCGTATTTGCGTATGTTTGGAGTATTTTTGCCATCTCATCTTCGATAGGTTTATAAGCTAGCCCTGAAGCTGTAAAGTCAAAATAATAAATGCCATTTTTTAAAATTATATTTTCTCTAATATGCTCTAAATTTACCAAACCACAACCCTTGTTTTTTGCGTAGCATTATAGATTACTTTAGCTAAAATATACTACAATGCCCAAATAAAGGAGCCAATATAAAAGCTTTAAAATTAACATTTGAGCGAATGAAACACCTTGATATAAATGAACTTATTAAATTTCATCTCGTCTTTGATGAGTTTGATTTAAAGCACTCATACTATGATGTTTTTGAAGCGATCGAGGCTGAAATTTTAAACAACTTCTTAGCTTTGATGCCAAAATTTTACTTCGAATCCGATACAAACGATGCTATAAAATCTGCCCTCATAAAACTTGCGCGAAGTGATAGAAAAAAATTTAACGTACATAAAATTTTACCTCAAAGCCTAGCTAGCAAAGTCTATGCAAAGCTTTTTGAAAAGAATTTTTTACTGCTTGAAAAAAGTAGAGAAGTTTTACCAAAAAGATCAAAAAACCAAATGCTAAAAAAAGAAGAAAGAGGCTATAAAATTGAGGATAAAATACATTTTAATAGCCATTTTTCAAGGTTTTGGTTTAGATTTATAGAGCCAAATTTAAGCTTGCTAAAAGCTGGTAAAAATGATGAAATTTTAGCCATCATAAAAAAGGAATTTGACGAATATGCAAGCCTTGGATTTGAAATTTTATGCGGTGAGCTTATGGCAAAAAAATTTCTGATTAATGGCATATTTTTAAGTAGCTTTTGGAGCAAAAACATAGAGCTTGATATGCTATTAAATATAGGTGGCAAGATCATAGTCGGCGAGGCAAAATATAAAGAGAGAAAGGTTTGTAAAAACGTGCTAAATTTACTATTAAAAAAATGCGAAAAACTAAATATCAAGCCAGATATTATTGCTCTTTTTTCAAAGAGTGGATTTAGTAGCGAGCTAAGAAATCTAAAGGATGAAAGGCTAAGACTTTATGAAATTAGCGATTTTGAGGAACTTTTAAAATGAACGAACACGATATCCAAGCTGGCTTAAAAAGCCTGATAGAGCAGACTTATCTGATAGAAAACGAATATAAAAATTTAACATCATCTTACGCAAACTTGCAAAATTTCATTAAAGATATTGTGGAAATTCTGCCAAATGCTATCTGGGTGTTAGATGAGAATGATGAGATCTTTTTACAAAACTCAGAAGCAGTAAGACTTGGTAAAATTTTTAAAGAGATACCAAAAAAAGAGGGCGAGATAAATGTAGATGGGCAAATTTATCTTTTTAAAACAAGCTCTAAAGACAATAAACTAATAATCTCTGCAACAAACATAACAGTAGAAAAACGCACCGAGCGCCTTGCCTCTATGGGCCAAGTAGCAGCTCACCTAGCCCACGAGATCAGAAATCCAGTAGGCTCTATCTCGCTTTTAGCTTCAACTCTACTTAAAAGAGCTGATGAGCGCACAAAGCCTATCGTAAATCAAATACAAAAAGCTACATGGCGAGTCGAACGCATAATCAAAGCCACTCTACTTTTCACAAAAGGCCTTAACATAAATGCACAAATTTTTGACTTTTCGCAGCTTAAAAAAGAGTGCGAAGAGGCTATAAATTTTTACGACTATTCAAAGGATATTAAATTTAGCCTAGAATTTCCAGATGGCAAATATATGGGCGACCTTGATCTACTAGCCATTGTCTTTCAAAATATTTTATTTAACGCCATTGATGCCATTGAAGAGAGCGATGATGATGAAGGAGAGATCATTTTAAGCTATGAAAAAACACCAAGTGAGCATAAATTTATCATTTATGATAGTGGCGAGCCTATCAAAGACAAAGCCATAGTTTTTGAGCCGTTTAAAAGTAGCAAGCTAAAAGGAAACGGCCTTGGACTGCACCTTTGCTTGCAGATCATAGAGGCTCACAAAGGCAGTATCGAGATCACACTAAATCCAAAAACATTTTGCATAAATTTACCAATAAAGGAGTAAGAATGAACATACAAAACGAACTTGAGGCTTTTAAAAAATCTCTTCAAACGCTTGATTTAAGAGAAATTTCAAACGATGGAGCAAAAAACGTTGCATTTATCTGTATCGATATGATAGAAGCATTTGCTGGAAGTGGTGCGCTCGCTAGTCAAAGAGTGGCCGCCTTATCAAAAGGGATCGCGACACTTTTTGATAGAGCGTGGAGAGATTTTGGCTTTAGAAATTTTATCCTTATAGAAGATAGGCACACCAGTGATTCAAAAGAATTTGAGAACTTTTTGCCACATGCCATACTTGATACAAATGAGATAAAAACCGTAAAAGAGATAGAAAATCTAAGCTTTTTTAAAGAGTTCAAGACATTTTATAAAAACTCTTTAAGCATTGCGTTTAATAAAGAATTTGAGAAATTTTTAGAACAAAATCCACAAATTGACACTTTTGTTATTACTGGAGATTGCACTGATATGTGCGTTTATCAGTGCGTTAGTTATCTTAAACTACGAGCCAATGAATATAATAAAAAAGCAAGAGTTATCGTGCCGTTTGATCTTACGCAAACATATGACATACCAGGACACAATGGCGATTTTTACCACGAGATGTTTTCTCTTCATATGAAGCTAGCACTTGGCGCTGATGTGGTAAAGAGTATTAGATTTTAAAGCTTACTTGAAATATTTATGAGCCTATTTAGCTCATCAAATTTAAAACTAAGCTCGTTTTTACTCACTACGATCTCATTAGGACTTTCGCTAAATTTTATATCGCAGCTTAGCAAAAGTCCTTTTATAAAGATTTTGTGATCTAGCTCGTAGCTACTTATACACTCATTTACTATGCTCAAAAGCTCATTTGCTAGCACTGGCTCCTCAAAGACCACATCTGATCTAAAAGCCACATACGCCGCTCCGCCCTCGTACTCTATCCTATAATAATTTTGCTCATCAAAAGTGGTGCAAAGAACCATGCTAATCGTGTAACCATTAAAATTTTCATCCAGCTCAAATCGTGGCGTGCTAAATGCGCTAAGTCCAAATTTCTCGCCAAACTCACGTGCTTTATTTGCAAGCTTGAGCAACTGCTCATCAAAGCCATTTATATTTTCATAACCCCAAAGCCACGTATTTGACGATAAGCTTTCAGAACCAATAAACTGTATGTCAAACTCACGCTCATCAAAGTAAATTTTACCACTATCAAAATCAACCTGCCAGTTGCTACCTTCAACAAGTAGCTTAAATGCACGTTTTTGAAGTAATGTCGCTTTGCCAACACATGCGCTAAAAAGCTCGCTCCAGTTACTTTTATCTACGCCAAGCTTATCTAAAAACATCGCTTCACCAAGGTCTTAGCAAGCTATTGCTTGAAGTGCTTTTTCTTTAAAGCTGTCATTTACAACAAATTTTGTCTTATAGACAAAAATTTGAGCCGTACTTTCATTTTTTATCTTAATAACAAGACGTTTATCGTTGTTTGTGCCACTTTTTATATGTTCGTTATAGCCAAGATTATAAAGGCTAGTTATCTTATCTTTGCTAAGCTCACTAAGGCATAAAAGTACCTCTAGCTCAGCATACTCTCTTGCTTTTTGAGGGGCGCTCACCTCTTCATTTTTAGAAAATTTAGAGTTTTGTTTTAGCTTTCTTGTTTTAAAGTCTAAATTTTGCGCATCTTCTAGGCTATAAACCTCGTTTAAATTTGTCCTTACAAATTGATCATCTTTTGTGATATTTATCCTAAAAGCATAAGGCAGGTCGCGCTTTGCTTCATCTTTTACTATATCTTCGATGTTGCCAAGCTCTCTTTCAAAGACTGCGATCTCGATGTTGCCGTGAAAATCAAGCACGTTTATAGTGCCCATTTTCTTGCCACTTTTGGTTATCCTTGTGCTAAAGTCTTCGATCTTGCCAACGACTAAAATTTCAGCGCTTTGCGGCAAGCTCTCAAATTCTGAGCTTAGAGTGTATTTTATCTTGTTGATCTCGTCTTTATAATCATCAAGCGGGTGGCCTGAGAGGTAGATACCAACGCTCTCTTGCTCAAATTTTAAAATTTGCTTGATGTCAAATTCGTCATTTATCGTGACAAAATTTATCTTCACATCGTTCATGCTCTCATCTTCGCCAAATAAGCTCTCAACTGCATTTTTACGGATCTGAGCAGCACTCTTGCAAGCTTCTATGATATTTTCTACATTTTGCATAAGCATCTTACGACTAAAGCCAAACTCATCAAAGCAACCAGCTTTTATAAGGCTTTCAAAGACCTTTTTATTCACTTTAAATGGATCGATCCTTGAGACAAAGTCGTCCATACTCTTAAACTCACCATTTGCTTCACGCTCAGTGATAATGTTTTCAATAGCCGCTCCACCAACACCTTTAATCGCCCCAAGCCCAAAGATAATGCCGTCATGATCGCCATTTTTAACAACGCTAAATTCTTTAGCTGATTTGTTGATAGATGGTGGCAAAGTGTCTATATTTATGCGTTTTATCTCATCAATATAGCGAACGATCTTATCGACGTTGCTCTCCTCGCTTGTTAAAAGTGCCGCCATAAATTCAGCCGGATAGTAAGCCTTAAGATAAGCAGTTTGAAAGGTGACATAAGCGTAAGCTGCGGAGTGAGATTTATTAAAACCATATCCTGCAAATTTTACAATTAGCTCGAAAAGATCGTCTGCTTTTTGTCCATTTAACCCTTTTGCCTCAGCACCTTTTACAAACTCACCCTTTAGTCTGTCCATCTCTTCTTTAATCTTTTTACCCATCGCACGGCGCACAAGGTCCGCCCCACCAAGGCTAAAGCCGCCTATGGCTTGAACGATTTGCATAACTTGTTCTTGATAGACGATGACACCGTATGTTGGCGCGAGGATTGGCTCAAGCTCTTTAAATGAGTAGGTTATCTCTGCCTCGCCATGTTTTCTTTTGACAAAGTCATCAAGCATGCCACTCTCCATCGGTCCTGGGCGGTAGAGCGCTAGCATCGCGACGATATCCTCAAAGCAGTCTGGACGCAAGCTAGTTCCTAGCTTTCTCATGCCCTCGCCCTCGATTTGGAAAATTCCTATCGCTTGGCCGCTTTGTATCATTTTATAAACATTAGAATCGTTTTTATCGATCTGCTCCCAAATGATATCCTTGCCAGTTCGTTGTTTTACCAGCTTTATGGCATTATCGATAACCGTTAGTGTTTTTAGTCCAAGAAAGTCGAATTTAATTAAATCCACATCCTCAAGATACTTAAGGCTATACTGTGTAACATAGCGATCTTCTGGGCTGTTTGGCTGACGAAATAGCGGAGTTTTATTCCACAGCTCCTCATTTGAGATAACGACACCTGCTGCGTGCTGACCGGCGTTTCTATTTAGCCCCTCAAGATCAAGTGCAAATTTCCAAATTTTAGCTGCCTTTGGATTTTGGCTGATGAGCTCAGCTATCTTTGGCTCTTTTTCATAAGCATCTTTTAGCGTAATACCAAGTTCATCAGGTATTAGCTTTGCCATCGCATCGGCTTCGGCGTAAGGCATATCACAAACCCTAGCAACATCTCTTATAACACCTTTTGCGAGCAGTTTACCAAATGTAATAACGCCAGCAACGTTAAATTTTCCATATTTTTGCGTAACATAGTCGATGATCTCGCCACGCCTACTTTGGCAAAAATCCACGTCTATATCTGGCATGCTGACACGCTCTGGGTTTAGAAACCTCTCAAAAAGTAGGTTGTATGGGATAGGATCAAGGTCGGTGATCTTTAGCGAGTAAGCGACCAAGCTACCAGCCGCAGAACCACGTCCTGGACCAACTGGCACACCTCTACTTTTAGCCTCATTTATGAAGTCCCAAACTATCATCATATAGCCTGGGAAATTCATTTTATTTATGATGCCAATCTCTATCTCAAGACGCTTTTTGTATTCGTCATGTAAATTTTCAGGGACAAATTTTAGCCTCTCTTCAAGCCCCTTTCTACATTCATATTCAAAAAATACAGCATCATTTTTAAAACTATATCTATTTTCAGGCTCTGGAAGTGTTAAATTTCTCTCTTTGGCATACTCAAGTGTAAATTTAAAATTTGGAGGAGTTGGGTTGCCAAGCTTGATCTCAAGATTGCACTTATTCACGATCTCTTGGGTATTTTCTATCACTTCAGGGATATCTAAAAATAGCTCACTCATCTGCTCTTTGCTTTTTACAAAAAACTCATGAACGCTGTGGCGAAGTCGGTTTGGATCATCTAAAGTTTTGTTCATCGCGATACACATAAAAACCTCATGCGCGTCGGCTCGCTCTTTAAAAGTGTAGTGAGTATCGTTTGTGGCGATGACCTTTATGCCAGTCTCTTTGGCGATGCGTAAAATATCATCATCAATACGTTTTTGATCGCCGATGCCGTGACGCATGATCTCAAGATAAAAGTCATCTCCAAAAATTTCTTTATACTCAAGTGCGACCTCTTTTGCTCTCTCGTAGCCTTTAGCGCCAAATTTCACATTACGGTCACTTAAATTTAGATGCCAACTCACCTCGCCCTGCAAGCAAGCAGAGCTACAAACCAAGCCCTCGCTGTGCTCTTTTAAAATTTTTTTATTGATACGAGGATAGTAGTAAAAGCCCTCGATGTAGCTCATGGAGCTAAGATACATTAAATTTTTATAGCCAGTCTCGTTTTTGGCGATTAGTATGAGGTGAAAACGCTGCTTGGTGCTCTTATCATCAAGCTGCTCGCCGTTATGCACGTAAGCTTCGATGCCAATTAGTGGTTTTATCCCCTCTTTTTTCATCGCTTTGTAAAAATCTATCGCTCCAAACATATTGCCGTGATCAGTAATCGCTGCTGCTGTGTCGCCTCTATCATGAAGCACATGAGCTAGCTCTTTTATCTTGTTCGCTCCGTCAAGCAGGGAGTATTCGGTGTGTAAATGTAGGTGCGTAAAGTTAGATTTTTCACTCATTTTTTATCCTTTTTTAATGAGTGGATTTTACAAAATTTTGGCTAATAAGGTGCTTGATGAAATCTTAATGGGAGCTTTAAAATTTATATAATTTGTAGTTTGTGGCTAAGAACGAAGCGCGCTGCCATCTGACGCACTATGCTATTAAGGTCTTGTAAATTTTAAACTAGTAATTTCGGCTCTAAAATTTGAGCTAAGCGGTCAGTGAAGCCAAAATTTAGTAGTCAATTCTTGCGAGTGAATGGAATTTTAAAATTTGCAAAAATAGTAAAATTCTATTTTTGAAATCCAGATTTTAAATTTATAAATTCTTTTATTCAAAAGGGAGACAAGGGGACTCGAATTACGAGGCCGTCCCCTTATCCCCCTTTTTAAATCCCCCAAACCCCTCGCACGTTCAAGGTGCATGCAATGGTGCTGGCGCACTGCATGCGTTCTATTCAAAAAAGCCTCCCTCGAATTTTAAAATTTCGTAAACAAGTAATTTCGGCTCTAAAAGTTGAGTTAAGCGGTCAGTGAAGCCAAAATTTAGTAATCATTTCTTTAGAGTGAATGGAATTTTAAAATCTATAAAGTGAAAAAGAATTAGATCGCGGACTAAGCCGCAATCCATTATAGATAAACTGGGATATTTGTGTGTTCTAAGAAAAATCTCGAAGTGCCACCAAGCACCATTTCCATAAGACCATTTTCACCATATCTGCTAGCAACGATTAGATCAGCATTTCTATCAATAGCTGCTTTCAAAAGTGCTTCACCAGGTATCATCGTAGTAGCGATTACTTCAAAAGTGGCTGATATGCCATGAATTTTGAAGTACTCTTCAAGCTTTTTAAGATTTAGTTCAGCATTATCGCCAAGGCTTGCTTTTGAGGTAATGCACTGAACCTTTTTTGCCTTTTTTAAAAGATCGATCGAGCCTGTTAATGCCCTTGAGCTTTGTGTCGTACCAGTCCAGCTAACAAGGATATTATCAGCTTTAAACTCACGCATTTTTCTAGGGATTACAATCGCATTTTTACCGCTTTTTAGAACAGCTGACTCAAATGTGCCAGTGATCTTTCCATCAAGTGGCACAGCAGCCACTACAAGATCGCAAAATTTACTCTCTTGCTCCACTATCGCGCTTCTTTTACCACTGTGAATCGTAAAATTTGCAGTGCAAACATCTTCAATGATTTCACTAGTTACTTTTATGCCAAGCTCAGCACAAATTTTATTAAAAATTTTCTCATTCTCTTCATGCTCGACAGCTAGTTCAGATTTAGCTGATTTTAGAAATTCTTCAAAAAGCACTCCTCCACGAAGCGTCATTTTCATATTATAAACTACGCTTGGGTCAAGCTGACAAGTCATAATTTCCATATGTGTGTTAAACCACTGAGCAACCTTTAGGGCACCATAAATTCTTGGCTCGATATCGTCTCCTGCTCCTATTGGAAAAAGCAACTTTTTGTATTTCATCATCTGTCCTTTAAAATTTATTCAACCAAAGAGAGCGAAATTTTATTTCCTTTTTGCTCGCTCACACACACTTTGACCTGATCACCTACATTTAATGGAGTTTTTATCTTTGAGATATGAAGCAAACCATCAATGCCATCTTTTAGCTCGATAAATACACCAAAATCAACCACACTCTTTACGGTTCCTAAAAACTCATCACCGATATTAAAATTTGGTTTTGAACGCTCTTTGTCGTGTTTAAACGGCTTTTTGCCAAATGAACGTCCATTGTCTTTTGAAGTGATAGAGATGATGTAATCTTTTGCGGCATCAACATTTTTCTTTGCACCACCTGCGATTTTAACTTCACCTTTTTCTCTATCAAGATCGATTGAAACTTCAAATTTCTCAATGATCTCTTTTATGGTTTTTCCAGCTTGTCCGATGATGTCTACGATCTTGCTTGGATCAACACTAAATAGTTCAAGCTTTGGAAGCACATCTTCATTTATTTTTATATTTTTATCCGCTTCTGCCATCAAAGATAAGATATGCTCTCTACCACGTTTTGCTTGATAAAGTGCCTCTTTTAGCACTTCTAAACTAATGCCACCAAGCTTAATGTCCATCTGAAGTGCTGTGATACCATCACTTGTACCTGCTACTTTAAAGTCCATGTCGCCGTCATGATCTTCAAGTCCCATGATATCTGTTAGCACTGCATGCTTATCGCCTTCAAATATTAATCCCATAGCGACACCTGCAACAAGTTTTAAAGTATTTACGCCAGCTGCTCTAAGTGCGAGCGAGCCACCGCAAACGCTAGCCATCGAGCTTGAGCCGTTGCTCTCTAAAATTTCTGAAACGACTCTTATTGTATATGGAGAAGCTAGATCGATACTTGGTGCAAGGGCACGTTTGGCTAAATTTCCATGTCCAAGCTCACGTCTACCAGGAGCTTTTAGTGGGCTTGCCTCACCTACGCTAAAGCCTGGGAAGTTGTAGTTAAACATAAATTTCTCTACAAAAGGTACTTTTTCAGTGAGGATGTCATACATTTGAGCATCACTATCAGTGCCAAGAGTAGTGACAACTAGAGCCTGTGTCTGTCCTCTTGTAAAGAGGCATGAGCCATGCGCATTTGGAAGCACATTTGTTTCGATACTAATAGGTCTAACCTCTTCAAGCCCGCGTCCGTCGGCTCTAACGCCCTCGTTTATGATCTGCTCTCTTACTATTTTCTTTTTATATTTACCAAGGACATTTGAGATGACGGCCTCGTCCCAGCCCTCTTTTTGAGCTACCTCATCGCTTGAAATTTGTTTAGCGATCTTGCTAAGTTCGCTCGCTCGCTCGCTTTTTGCCATTTGATTGATCGCGTTTTTGACTTCAGCTTTATAAAATTTATCGATATAAATAGCTATATTTTCATTTTCTATCTCAGGTTTTAGCTCAAGCGTAGCGTCCTCTTTTTTATGCTCTTTGAAAGCTTCTTCGTAAGCACTACTAGCTCTTAATATCGCCTTACCAGCAAAATCAATCGCTTCAACCATCATATCTTCGCTAAATTCGTTCATTAGCTGTTTTTGAGCCATGCTATCACTTAAGCTCGGATCTATCATCGGCTCGATCGCAACCATCGGGATAAGCTGCGTAGTTTGCTGAGGCAAGCTTCTCATCTCGATCATCAAAAGCTCATCTTTTGTACCAGCTACATAAAGATCTATCGCACTTTGTTTTAGCTCAGAGTTGCTTGGATTGATCACAAATTTTTCATCTATATAGCCAACTCTCACGCCACAAACTGGGCGATTTACAGGGATGTCGCTAAGATATAGTGCAACTGAAGCCGCATTTAGGCTAACAACTTGCAAATCAACCTCAGGATCAGCTGAAAGCACCATTACAACTATTTGAGTTGGATATGCGTAACCTTTTGGAAAGAGCGGTCTAAGAGATCTATCGATGATGCGAGCTGTTAGCGTTTCAAAGTCGCCTGGCTTTGTCTCGCGCTTAACATAACCGCCAGGAATTTTTCCAGCGGCGTAAGCTTTTTCGATGTACTGCACCGTTAGAGGTAAAAAATCCTCCTCAACTTGTGTGTCTTCTCTGGCAACAGTTGCTAAAACGACGGTATTTTTTACCCTTAAAAGCACTGCTCCGCTAGCTTGTTTTGCTACTTTATTAAGGTCAAAAATTTCAACCTGATTATTGACTTCTATACTATATTGCATTATTTTTATCTCCTTGTTGTTTTTGTAACGGCAAATAATAAGGGCTCTCTTCTAATATTGACATGATACGCTCACTCGTAGCTTCGATCTTTTTCTCGTAATATGAATCCACATCGATAAAATCGACTATCTTATTTATCGTGTAAATTTCATCGACCATATCATTTAAATTTGTAAAGACATCAGTAGCAATCACTGGCGTTGCGTATGAGATGGATTTTACCTTCACATCAAGCAACGTCTTTATGCAAATGAGTGCCGTCATACCAGTCTCGCACCCCTCATCGATTAGTAAAATATTTTTATCTTTTAGCTCTCCTATCAAATTTCCTTTTCGGTATTTATAAACATTTTTTAAAATTTTCTCTTCATATTTTCTATGTGCTTCGCCGTAAATATAGTCATAGCTTATACCAAAAGCTTTTATAAGTTTATCATTTAATACTATATCTTCTGTCTCGCTAACTATTGCAACGTCGCATTCGCTATTATTTGGCGCAGGTATTGGCTCGCTAAAAAGCATCTCGTAGCTTAAATTTAAACTTCTACAAACTGCATCTGTGAGTATAACTGACTCAAGCGACATACAAACGATTATCGTCTTTTTATCTACGAGCTCTTTTTTTGGCAAAATTTCAATTAGTTTGCTAGCTGCTTCTAATTGATCCTTAAATTTAGCCGTTATCATTTAGTTGGCACTCGATTTTGTGCTGCTTTGCGAAAAGTCATAGTGCAAACCGCCCATTGGATAGAAATTTATCGTGAAATAGATACCATTTTTTCTAGTTGACGCTGAGCCGTTTATTGTTGTTGTTGGCTCTACATCTTGTTGATAAATTATCCCGTAATTCCAGCATTTTCTTTGATGAAGCACACCAACTCTCCAGCTTTTTGTGTAGCTTCGCTCAATATCATATTGCCAGCCGCCAATAAGGCTGTATTGATGAGGTAATTTTACTCCAAGACCGCTTGTAAAATAGCTATCTTTTGTTGCGCTATTTTTTATTTTGCTATCATTTTTCTTCATAGTGTGAAGCATATTTAGCCAAAATAAATCATTTGTGTATGAAAATCCACTTTGTATCTTTTTAAGCTCTTTGCTCTTGTGTGAATACTCAAGCTTATTATAAAGGCTTAAATTTTCAAATGGATATAGATAGATAGCATTTTTTAAATTCGAATATTCATCTTCTTTTGTGTAATATCCTTGAGAAATACTATGTTTTATAATCTTTCTACCATTAGAGTTAAAGAAATACTGAGTCAAATAACCAGAAATTTCTTCCTTACTCTGCTCTTGAGTCAAGAAATTTTCATACTCATTTAGATTTTTATCATAGATAAACTCATCATCTAAATTTCCTTTTCTATAGCCTGGTAGTAGGTATTCAGCTCCAAAATTTAGAGTGTGATAAAAGCTTTCATACGCTTTTGCAAGGTCAGTGTGAAGGGCAAATTTATGGTAATTATTTACAAAATTTGTATGCTTATCTTCTCTTTTATCATCAAATGAATTTATCTTATTCTCGTAATTTATTCTTGAAGCGTATAGGTACTCGTAAAATGAAAACGTTAAACTATCATCAAGCAGTGGCACATGCACTGAAGCTGGAAGTGTAAATTCATACTGAGTCGCTCTAACGCCTATTTTTCTATCATATCTATGTGACTGAAGATCGAGTGAATATAAGATATTTGGCAAGACAATATCATCTGTAAATTTATGATACTGAAGCGATGGAAGCTCTTGAAGCGTGTCTTTGTTCTCATTTTTTGAGCCAATTTTTTCAGTATCTATGTAGTATTTTGCATAAGCACCAAAATAATGATCGTCACTTGCGATGAAATAGTTAAATTTAGAAGTTACAAGCGAATCATAATCATCATCTCTGCCCTTTAAATTTAAATAATCTATATCATTTAGCTTCGTTGCATCTATCCAAATTCCCTCTTGTAAATCTGCTTCGCTAAGGTATCTTATAAGCTTATCTCTTTCGTATTTTAGTCCAATGCCTTTATGTGTTTTATTTTTTAGTTCGGCCTTATTTGAAGTCTCTCCTTTTTGCTTGGCTTGGTAGCTGTTTTTATCAGTAAATGAGCCAAAGCTGATTTCGCCCCTTGAATCAGGCGACTCAGTAAATCTAAACGCACCATAAATTCCAGCACCTCTGTTTGTTCTTATCTGCGGATCAAGCTCGAAGTCCCACTCATTATAAGGTGCAAAATAAATCGGCTGCTTGTAATAAAAACCTTCAGATTTTCCGTATCCAAGCTCAGGCGGCAAAAGACCTGTTCTTCTTGTGGTATCTGTTGAAAAACCAAAATATGGCAAATAAAAAACTGGCACATTAGCTATACGAAAGACTGGATTAAAAAGATGTAAAAATTTGCTTTGTTTATTTAGCATAGCTGAGCTTGAGGTGATACTCCAGTCAGGATCTTGAACATTACAGCTTGAAACCATCGCTTTTTTTACTCTATAGTACTCACTGTCAGAGCTGCTCTCATCGCTTCTCATCCATACTTCCATGTCTTTATTCATCATAAAAAGCGATTCAAAAGCAGTGTCATTATTTTTTAAATTTAGCTTTGCATAGTTTGAGCGAGAGACTTCACTTTTGCCCTTCATCATATTGACGTTACCAAATAGCTCGATAACCGAATTATTTTGATCATACACAGCACAATCAGCTGTCACAAGATAATCTTGTGAATACACAACAACATTTTTATTAGCCGTTACGATGCCTTTATCTTGCTTTACATCATCAGCCAAAAGCTGCACATCTTGCACAGCTGCACTTAGATTTAAAATACAAACCGGAACTAAAAATAAAATTTTACGCATTTATCACCACTGTTTTTGCTATTTTGTCTTGCCAAGTCTGCCTAGCTGAATTTGCAAATGCCCATGCAAAACCAAGATAAAAACAAGCTTCGCTAACCAACCTAAAAATCGCTCTTACCAAGCTTGAAATAAAATTTGGTCTATCTAAAATTTCTACATTAATGCACATCGTCTTTGTTAGCATTTGCCCAAGACTCGCACCATAATACCAAACAAAAAATGCATGATATATAATCTTTAATGCGACTATTTGCCAAAAGAAATTTAAAGTCAAATTTCTGGCTTCATCATAGCTCATAACCGACAAAAAGGCATCCCAGTAAATGATCAAAAACAAAAAAGAAACGATACATTCATCAATTGAATAGGCTAGCACTCTTTTTGAAAATGGTGCTAGCGAAATTTCTTCTTTTTCAAGTTTTTCAACTATCTGCATACTCATTTTAATGCCTGCCAGGCAATATCTTTTCTATAATGTGCTCCGTCAAATTTTACATTTTCGCAAAGCTCATAAGCTCTATCACGTGCCTCTTTTATACTCTTCGCAGTGGCCACGCAGACTAATACTCTGCCACCATCTGCATAAATTTCTCCGCCTTGCTCACTAACACCAGCATAAGCGATGTGAGCATCTTTTACATCATTTAAAACTGAAATTTTAGCTTTTGGACTACTTTTATACGGATAGTCCTTACTAGCCATTACGACACCAACTGCAAATTCATCTTTTAAACTAATAGGCTTTAGTTCGCCCTTTGCAGCATTTAGTAAAATTTCGCTTAAATTTCCGTCAATTAATGGCATCAAAACCTCGCACTCAGGATCGCCAAACCTCACGTTAAACTCAAGCACATAAGGCTCATTTTTCACGATCATCAGTCCCACAAAAAGTACTCCACAAAACGGACTGCCCTCGTTTTTCATCCCATTTAAAGTTGGCTTTACAATCTCTTCTTCGACCCTTTTTATAAGTTCTTTTGAAGCAAGCGGACTTGGAGCATAAGCACCCATACCGCCAGTATTTGGACCTTCGTCATTATCAAGCAAGCGTTTGTGGTCTTGTGCCACTGGCAAGCTTACAAAATTTTCGCCGTCACAAATAGCAAAAAAGCTCAGCTCAAAGCCATCTAAAAACTCTTCAACCACCACAAATTTACCAGCCTCGCCAAAGCTGGCTCCGCTTAGCATGTCACTAACTGCCTCTTTGGCCCCCTCTTTAGAGTTTGCGATTATAACGCCTTTTCCAGCACAAAGGCCATCGGCCTTTACGACCATCGGCGCGCTTAGGGTATCAATAAATTTAAATGCTTTTTCTTTATCGTCTGTGTTTAAATATCTTGCAGTTTTTATATTATTTCTAGCTAAAAAGTCCTTCATATAGGCCTTGCTAGCCTCGAGTCTAGCAGCTGCTTTGCTTGGTCCAAAGATGAGCAAACCCTCTTTTTTAAATATATCCACCACGCCTTCGCTAAGAGGTGCTTCAGGTCCCACGATAGTTAGCTCAATACTATTTTTTTTAGCAAATTCAGCTAGTTTATGAAAGTCTTTTATGTTTAAATTCTCGCCAAGGCGTGAGGTCGCACCATTTCCAGGCGCAAAGTATAAATTTATATTTTTTTCGCTTTTTAGTTTTAGAGCAATGGCGTATTCGCGGCCGCCACTTCCTATTATGAGAATATTCATTTCATCTCCGTAAATTTAAAAAACCCGAGTGGGCGTCGCATAGAAGAGTGGCCCATAAACAAAGCCAATCTTGCAAATAGATGGATACCAAACGGTTGCAACTTCTCGCCTTTTCAGACTCAAACGAAGCCACATCACAAGGCACCCATACCTTTTCGCTAACAAAAAAGTGTTGGACCCCGTAAAATGCTGACTCGCTTCACTCAGGCTTAGAAATTATATAAATTTTTTGCTTAAAATAACGTTTTGGCAAGTGCGATACAAGCGTTTATATCTTGATTTTGGCTTACTATTGGCTTAGTAAATTTTAACTCTTTTGCGGTAACCCTTCCGATGCTTATCGTCTGATAGCTCTCGTCCCAGCCAAAATTACTAAGGAAATTTCTTACATTTATCGGAGATGCAAATATCAAAATGCTACCCTTTGGCGGTTTTAGCTCTATTTTACAATGGTTTAAAACGTTTTTATAAGCAACAATTGCTTTTATATTTACGCCACCATCTTGCAAAATTTCCAAAAAATTTGAAGCGCTATCTTTACCTTTTAGATAAAGAACCTTTTTGCCCTTTAAAAGTGGTAAAATTTCTCTTGCAAAGTCATCCCCGTGAGCATTTTGCCCAGTGTAAATTTGAGTAAAACCGAGCCCCTTTGCAGCCGCCGCACAGCCACTTGCTATGGAAAAAACTGGCAAATTTTCTAGCGCGCTGATCTCATTAAATTTTAAAGCATTGAAGGCATTTTTTGAAGTTGCTACAAGCAGGTCAAATTCACTCAAATTCAGATCAAATTTTAAAAATTCAATCCTACTAACACTTAAATTTATGACGCTCTCATCAGCAGTTTTTGTGTTTGAGACAAGATAAATTTTACGCAACTCTTTTTAACCTCACAAATGATGTAAAAGCAAGCAACGTGCAGGCTAAAATGACAATAGATGTCGAGTAAAATATATCGCCAAGCCCAACTAGTGGCGAGACAATGCCTCCTAAGAAAAATGGGCAAAATCCAAGCACCGCCGAAGCCGAGCCCGCATACTCCCTACCCTCATTCATCGCTAGTGAGGAGGCTGTTGGCAGGATAAATCCCATAAAAAGCAGCAGCAAGAAAAATGCGATGATGACGCCGACCACTTCAAATTTAAAGCAAAGCATGAATGCTATTAAAATACTTGCAAACAAAATACCAAATACGCCTGTTTTTAGGGCTTTTCGCTCATTTAGCAAGCTCGCTAGCCTAGCTCCTATGACTATGCCTAGACCATTTGCCGCAAAACAAAAGCTGTAGCTTACTGGGCTTAGCGAGTAAAAATCCTGAAATATAAATGACGATACCGCGATATAAGCAAACATCGCGCCCATCGCAAATGTCTGAATGCTTACGAAAAGCATAAATTTTTTCTTTCTTAAAATTTTGCCAAAAACACTATAAGTCACTAGTAAAGGCATTTTTAAGCGATTTGACTGACTTAAGCTCTCTTTGAAATAAAAATTTGCGATAAAAAGCAAGATACCAATGATAGTAAGTGCCATAAAGATGCCACTCCAGTCGGTAAATTTAAGTAGAAAACTACCGCCAATTGGTGAAAGTATCGGAGCAAGGCCATTTACAACCATCATAAGACTAAAAAATTTAATCATTTCATGACCCTTATAAAGGTCGCTCACAACAGCCCTTGAAATAACCAAACTGCCAGCACTTGCTAGCCCTTGAATGATGCGCATAAAGATAAAAAACTGGATATTTTGTGCAAAAAATATAAAAATCGTACTTATCGTATAGACGATGAGTGAGATGGTAAGGGGCAGTTTCCGGCCAAATTTATCGCTTATTGGACCAACTATGAGCTGACCTATGGCTAAGCCTGCCATCGATGTCGTGATCGTTAATTGTGTAGCTGTGACGCTTGTTTTAAACCACTCAGTAATAGCCGGAAGTGCTGGCAAATAAAGATCTGTCACAAATGGTCCAAAGGCAGAGAGAGCACCTAAAAATAGCAACAAAAATAGTTTGGAATTTTCTTTTTTCATAGTTTTTCTTTAAATTTTAAAAGAGATTATATTATGACTTTGCTTTTTAGGTTATTAAGGGTAAATTTAACGTGATTTATAAAATGTAAAAGCCCTAAAAATAGGGCTTAGTATTACATTTTGTCTTTGGTTACGATTAAGAGCATTTTAAATTTATCTTTTATCTTTAATCCGTGTGGTATTTTGCCTGGTAACACGATGGTATCGCCTTTTTTGATATCAAAATGCTCATCACCAATAGTTAGCTTCATCTCGCCATCAAGTGCGATAAGTAGTGCATCGCCTGGAGCTGCGTGAGTTGAGAGCTCTTGGTCTGTGTCAAAACTAAGCAGCGACATCGAGCCGTTTTCGTTCTTTACGAGCGTTTTGCTCACGATTTTGCCTTTTTCGTATTCGACTGCATCAACTAAGCTAAAAATAGCTGCCTTAGGTAAATGATCTATCATTAAATCCTCCTTAAAATCTATTAGTAAATATTTTGTTTTCTTTGTAAATTTGAGTTTTCGCCAGGTTTTTGCCTCGATAAGGCAGGCTTCATCGTACCCAAGCTTCATCTGCTTTTTGCCATACTCGAGCTGCGCTTCGCCGTCTATCACCCAGGCAAGGCTATCTATAAAAAGCATCTCGTGGTCTAGCTCCTCACCTTCGTCAAATGCGTATATATCGACGCTTGCATTTTTATTTTGAAAGAGCCTTTTACTAACGACGCTTTTTTCAACTATATTTGTATCTTTGGTGAGACTATAAATTTGACTCATTTTATATCCTTTTTTGCAAAATTATAAAAGGTTAAGAACTAAATTTCATTGACCAATGTTAATAAAAAGATAAAATATATCCTAATTAAAACCAATGCGTATAAAGAAGTTCCATTTACAGAAAATTTCATAAAGGGATTTTTGTGTCTACTCCCACTCAATAATTACCATATCATATTTGTTTCTTTTATTCTATAACGGTATCTTTTTAGTTTCTGTTTTTAATATGCGTAACCCGACTTCCTTGCCATAGTTTTGTAAGCTTCGTTAAGTACTGATCCAACACCCATTTAATGGAATTTCTTTTCTATGCCAATTACAAAAATATCTGCGCAATCCTTGCCGGTTGTATTAATACAACAAAACCAACCGACTCATCATTCATATGGCAAGCAAGAAAAGGCTTTTACCGTGAATCACGAATATACTCTTCTGTGCTTTCTGGTATTCCAAACCATTCTGAAAGGTCATATAATATTTCTTTTGACACAGCTTACTTTTCTAATTTATCTTCAACTTCTTTTATTTTTATATCAATTTACTCTTCCACAACTTCTATACTTTTAAATGTATACCTTTGTTTCTTAAATTTTCTATGCAATCAGCTAGATATTCGATATTGTGCTCTTTGTAAATTGGACTGCTTATAATTTCCTCTTTAAGATTATCGTACTTTTCTGCTGTCCTTCCTCTATAATTTTTATCTTTCCATTCCGCAGAAACTTTATATCCTCTTTTTTCCATCTCCTCCATAACCAATACATGGTAAATAAAAAGATGGTACGGAGAATATGAAAACACATAGTCCACAGTTTTATGTTTCTTTTTCCATCCATTGCCCCTCAGAGCACAACATTCCCTATGTTGCCCAAGAAGCTGACTTTTGGGCAATAAGTGGATAAGTTTTTCATGCCATAGTCTCATATTTTTCTCCTGTTAACAAGGTTGATTTTTCTAAATATTCATTAGGGTATTTCTTTAGTAAAGTGTTAATGTATTCAATTACAACCTTCTGACTATTTTCCCCTTCCATATATCCATTTAATATATCAAATAATACCTGTTTTTCAATCGTACTTGCGTCTTTTTTAAAATATCCCCATATATGAAGAATGGCATTACTAAAATCTTTTTTGCTCTCCTTCATATCTCTTGTTTCCTGTATTTTTTCATTTAGCCATACAACATCCAGTTCTTTTTCCCTCAAATACGCCCTTATCTCCAAATATGCTTTATGCGATTTGCTTAGTACAAAATATTTATTTTTTGCCCATAACTCTTCACATTCTATTCTTGTATCTTTGTGTCTCATGTTGACGCTTCTTTCAAAAAATTCAAACCAAAACAAATCCCATACAATGTATCACCATTTAAGCATTTATTAATAGCATTTAAATTTTTGTTTAGGTAAGGTATAAATGAATATCCTGCATTATTAGTATGTTAAAGTGGGCTCAGATACAAATAATTTTTATTACTATAACCTATTCAAATTTATTAACCGCTTTTTCCACAAAAGCCTCCCAGCAAAATAATGGGAGGCTCTCTAAACAATTTATCTAAATTTAAAACTCTCTTTTAAACCTACTTTTTCTCATTTTTAGTATAAAAAGAGCTTTTTGCTTCCGTAAACCGTTGCAATATTGTATCTTCAATGATTTTACAGCAAAAATATTTTTTACTCTATTCCCACTCAATAGTTGAAGGTGGCTTACTTGAGATATCGTAAACTACGCGGTTTATGCCGTTTACCTCGTTTATGATGCGGCGGCTTACGTTTTCAAGTAGATCATAAGGAAGCCTTGAAAAACTTGCAGTCATGCCATCGCTCGCATCGACCACACGCACACAAACAGCGTTTTCATAAGTACGGTTATCCCCCATAACACCAACAGAATTTACATTTAAAAGTACGCAGAACGCCTGCCAAGTTTTGTTATACCAGCCACTACTTTTTAGCTCATCGCGTAAGATCACGTCCGCTTTTCGAAGTAGTTCTAGGCTTGGTTTATTTACTTCACCCATTATGCGGATAGCAAGGCCTGGTCCTGGGAAAGGATGGCGGAATACTAAATCACGGCTTAGCCCAAGCTCAAGACCTAGCTTTCTAACCTCATCTTTAAAAATTTCTCTTAGCGGCTCTATTAGCTCAAATGTCATCCAATCAGGCAACCCACCAACATTGTGGTGGCTCTTTATCGTCTTACTTGAGCCAACTACGGAGCTTTCAATAATGTCGGTATAAAGAGTGCCTTGAGCTAAAAATTTCACATCGCCGTGCTTTTTAGCCTCTTGCTCAAAAATTTCTATAAAGGTCTCACCTATGATCTTGCGCTTTTTCTCAGGATCAACCACACCAGCTAAGCGACCAAGAAAGGTCTCGCTCGCATCTATGCTAACTAGCTCAACGCCAAGCTTTGTTCTAAATGTAGCTTCAACCTGCTCTCGTTCATTCGTTCTAAGAAGTCCGTTATCAACAAAGACAAGGATCAAATTTTCAGGTACAGCAGCCGCTAAAAGTGCCGCAGTCACAGAGCTATCCACACCACCGCTAACTGCACAAAGCACCTTATGAGTGCCTACTGTTTTTCTTATCTCTTCTATCTTATTTTTAGCGAAGCTTCCCATGTTCCATGTGCTCTCACAACCGCAGATATATTTAGCGAAATTCTTTAAAATTTGCGTACCGTATTCGCTGTGTTGCACTTCTGCGTGAAACTGGATCGCATAAAATTTGCGTTTATCATCGCCAAAAGCACAATAAGGCGAATTTTCACTAATAGCGATCACTTCAAAGCCCTCTGGCAAGTCCTTTACATAGTCACTATGACTCATCCATACGATTTGTTTTGAAGGTGTATCTTTAAATAGCTCATGCTCTTTAATAACGTTAAGCTCTGCTTTGCCATACTCTTTTTGATCAGCCGCTAAAACCTCAGCCCCATGTGTGTGAGCAAGTAGCTGCATGCCGTAGCAAACGCCAAGTATAGGGATATTTAGCTCAAAGACGCCGTTATCGCAAAAATAAGCATCTTTAGCATAAACGCTAGCTGGACCGCCACTTAAAATGATACCTTTTGGCTCTTTTGCCTTTATCTCACTAAGCTTTGCATTAAATGGCAAAATTTCAGTATAGACGCCCTCTTCTCTTAGCCTTCTTGCTATTAGCTGAGTGTACTGCGAACCAAAATCCAAAACTATAATCGTATTGTTCATTTATAACCTTTTAAAAATAGATATGAAAAATTTCAAACTGCACATACCAAACAATGATCGATACGATATATCCTAAAACCACCATCCAAGCGTATTTCATATGTGCACCAAAGGTATAAATTCCTTTTAATTTACCCATTACTCCAACACCAGCTGCTGAACCAAAGCTGATCATCGAACCGCCGATACCAGCAGTTAGTGTCACTAGTAGCCACTGACTCATCGCCTCGCCTACATCAGCTCCCATTGCTGGATTTGCTTTTAAAACAGCTGACATAACAGGGACGTTATCAACGATCGCTGAAAGGAAACCAACTCCGATATTTACAGCAGTTGAGCCAAATTTATCATAAAGTGATACAGCGTAATTTAAAAATCCAGCAAAATGAAGAGCGCCAACTGCAGCTAAAATTCCAAAGAAGAAAAATAGTGTGTTGTTTTCGATCTTTGACATATAGTGAAATACATGCATTGGCTCTTCATTTTTGTGAGCTTTTTTGAAATAGTAAGTATAAAGACTAAGTAGCGAGAAGCCAAACATCATTCCCCACATCGCTGGCAAGTGGAAAAGCTGATGCATCATAACTGCACAAAAGATAGTAAATGCACCTATAAAAATAACCGCTTTACCGCCCTTTTTCATAACCACTTTTGGCTCGTTTGCCACATCAAAATGCGGTGCAGTACTTGGCACCACGCGAGAAAGTAAAAATGCCGTTACAAACCAACCTACGATAGATGCTGGAAAAAGTGCGAAAAAGTCGACAAATGGTGCTTTTCCAGCAGCCCAAGCCATAAGCGTAGTGATATCGCCAAATGGACTCCATGCTCCACCTGCATTTGCTGCAACGACGATGTTTATCGCACCAGCAACTAAGAAATTTGTATTATTTCTATCTATTGTTAGAAGAACGGTTGAAAGAATAAGCGCTGTTGTTAGATTATCAGCTACTGGACTTATAAAAAATGCCAAAATACCAGTTAGCCAAAACAGCTTTCTATAAGTATAGCCTTTTGATACAAGATTATATTTAAGTGCATTAAATACGTCTCTTTCGATAAGTGCTTCGATAAATGTCATCGCCACCATCAAGAAAAATACGATCTGAGCAATCTCTAAAATCAGGTGATTTACCTCATGTTCAAGCGAATGCACATCCATGCCATTTATAAGCATATAAACACCGATAAGTAGGAACATAAACGTGCCGATAAAGATAGCAGGTTTTGCTTTGTCGATATGGAAATTTTCTTCTGCTGCTATGAAAAAATATCCAACAACAAAAATTATAAGCGATAAAATTCCTGCCCATGTAGTAGTTAAGTCAATAGCTGCGGTTTCTCCATCAGCACCAAAAGCCATCGCGAAAAACAAGCCTAGAAGTCCAAAAAACCTCATTATACTCTCCTTGTAGAATAAAAAATCTTGGTATATTACTTAAATGAGCCTAAAAATTAGGTTAGTTAAAATTATTAAGCTTACATTACATTTTTATTTAAATACGAAAATTTACTAGATTTTGTTTATCTTGTCAGTTTTCTTTTCTTTTACGGGAGCATTTCCATAAAATGGATCATCTTTATAGCCACAACCGCTAAATGCAAAAAGAGTAAAAATTAAAATAAAAAATGATAAGATAAGCCCATGAAAAACGCTAAATTTTTGATAAATACTATTCACGAAAATCCTTTGTATAAAGAAAAATTAAGCATGGCAAATGAGTGCCAACAGCTTTTAGAGCTTATGGGGAAAGCAAAACGATTTTATATAGCTTTTTGCTACGTTAGAGAAGGTGTTTTGACCTTTGTTCTTACTCATCCCACTGGGCTTTTAGAGCTTAGGCGTGATAGTAGTATAAATGATATAAAAAGGTTATTAAAAACCTTTTGCAAATTTAATAAAAATAGCGTTTTTAACAGTATTCTTGCTCCAAAGCCTATTAACGAAATCAACTATACAAAAAACAAAAAAGAAGAAAATATAAGATTTGTCGTGAGCAAATTTTTAAAATTTTTTAATCAAAAAGAGCAAAGTGCCATCTTTTATGCGCCAGCTAGCAAAGGCGAGTTTAAAAATTTAGCAAAAGACGAGCAAATACACCAGAAATTTGAAGAGCTAAGAGAAATTTTGCTCAAGAAAAATGAGCAGGCAAGATGCTAATAGACGAGATAAGAACGCTTCCAAACGAGCCTGGCGTATATCAGTATTTTGACACGCAAAATAGGCTCTTATACGTTGGTAAGGCCAAAATTTTAAAAAATAGGGTCAAAAGCTACTTTAAATTTACCCCAAGCCTAGCTCCGGCTGAAAAACTAAGCCCAAGAATTTCAAAGATGATAAGCGAAGCTGTGCATCTTGAATACATCGTCACACCAAGCGAAGCAGACGCGCTCATACTTGAAAATTCATTCATAAAGCAGCTTAAGCCAAAATACAACATCTTGCTTCGTGACGACAAGACCTATCCTTATATCTTTATAAATTTAAATGATGATTTTCCAAGATTCGAGATCACTAGAAAAGTAGTAAAAGGCTCGAATATCCGCTATTTTGGGCCATATTTTAGCGGAGCTAGCGAGCTGCTTGAGGCGCTTTATCTAAATTACAATCTCGTTCAGAAAAAGTCCTGCATCAAAGGCAAAAAAGCCTGCCTTTTTTATCAGCTAAAACGCTGCTATGCCCCGTGTGAAGGTAAAATTTCAAAAGAAAACTACGCTAAGATCGTAAACGAAGCTATCGCGGCCTTACAAAATCCAAATTTGCTCATCGCTCGCCTTGAAGAGCTCATGCTAAACTACGCCAGGGCCGAAGACTACGAGCAAGCAGCCACGACTAGAGATAAGATACAAACACTTAAAAACATGCAAACAAAGGTTGAAGTTGATCTAGCCAAGCTTGAAGACTTTGAGGCATACTCGGTCGCTTGCGCACACGATATGATCTGTGCGGTGAGATTTAGTGTGCAAAGTGGCAAGATAACAGGCGTAAAAACTGACATCACGCAGGCCAAAAATGCTCAAAAAGATGAGATAAACGAAGCTTATAAGCAGGCTATTTTAAAAAGCTTCATAGCTGGACAGCCGATAATTAGCACCAAAATTTATGTGCATGAGAGCTTTGAAGATAGTGAGCTGGTGGAGGAAATTTTAAACGAAAGATTTGGGCGTAAATTTAGCATCACTTGCCCTAAAATAGGTGATAAGCGTAAAATTTGTGAGATCGCTACAAAAAACGCTGAAGTTAGCATCGAAAAATATCTAAAAACGCACGATAACGTGCTATTAAACGAGATAAAAGAGTACTTTGACCTAGCTCACACGCCTTACGTGGTCGAGGCTTACGACAACTCACACCTTTTTGGCGAGGCAAGTGTCGGAGCGATGGTGCGCTACGAGCATGGCGAGTGGGCAAAGCAAAACTACCGCCACATGCACTTAAACTCCAAAAACGACTACGATCAGATGAAAGAGAGTTTGACAGCCAGAGCGCTTAGATTTGACAAGCTTAGCCCGCCTGATCTTTGGGTGATTGACGGGGGCGAAGTGCTTTTAAACTTAGCCTGTGAAATTTTAGCAAGCAGTGGCGCAAACGTAGATGTGATAGCCATTTCAAAAGAGAAGATCGATGCCAAAGCTCACCGCGCAAAAGGCGAGGCGAAAGATAAAATTTACACAAAAAATGGCAGCTTTAACCTAAGCACGAGCGATAAAAAGCTACAGTTTTTCCAAAAAATGCGTGATGAGAGCCATAGATTTGTCATTAGCTTTCACAGAAAAACAAGGCAGAAAAACGATATGCAAAGATCAATTCTAAAGCAAGCTGGCGTATCCGAGGGCAGTATCGCGAAATTAATCAGCTTTTACGGAAGTTTTGATAAAATCAGCGAAGCGAATTTAGACGAAGTGGCAAAAATAACAAATAAAAGCGTAGCAGAAAAGCTTGCAGTACTCAAAGAAGGAAATTTGAAGTGATAATATATGATGAAAATTTAAAAATATCTGCGATAACGCAAGATTCACTTGAGCTATTAGGTTTTGATAGTCTAGATGATTTTTTGTTGCAATACAAAGATATAAGTGAGCTAGTCATAACAAGCCAAGAAAGCACAAACTACAGCTTCTTAGAATTTTTACAAAATACGAAAGATAATAGCGCTAGAGTAAATTTAAAAAGAAAAGATGGTGGTGCGATCTTACTAGAAGCGAGATTGCAAAATGCTATTTTAAAAAATGGTGAAAAATTTTTTATCGTGCTTTTAGAGAAGCAAGACATAATAAACAACCAAAATCTAATAGCAGCAGTAAAAGTAAAACCTACACTAAGACTGCCTGTTTTTAAACTAAACGCATGGTATCTTTTTGATACACAGACACAATCACTTATCGATGATTCCTGGTTTGAAACATCGCTTAAAATACTAAATTTAAATAAAAAAGATTTTGCATCCTATTTAAATATATTTTTGCACAACGCAAGAGAAATTCTTATCCAGATCCAATCAGCCACAATCGCAAAAGACGAGATAATGCTCAAAAAATACGTAGATGAGATAAGAGAAGCTGCATTAAATTTAAAGCTTAATAACCTTGCAAATGAGCTTAACGCTTTTTTAGATAACAATCAAAATGGAAAAATGAAAGAGATGTCTCTTTTTACCAAAAGACTAATTGAGATAGAAAATATCGTCAAAAAATATAGCAAAAAGAGTATCCATGAAAAATAATAAATTTTATATATTGTTAGCGCCAATAATAATTTCAGCGATCTTTTGCGCATATAGCGGAAATGAAAGCTATAAAAAATTCACAGATCTAAAAGATCTAAATGAAAAACTATATAAACAATCCTTAGTATTTCAAACTATAAAATCTGTAATACAAGAGCACGATACGCTAATAGGCAAAAGCCAAGAAGATATAAAAAGGTTGCGGGATAACACATTAAAAAATACACAAAAATTTATAAATTCTATAAGAAAAGACGATCGCACTGAGATACGAAATATAAATAAATTAAAAGAATTGCTAGCAAATATAAATCAAAATGATAAATTTGATGAACTATTTTACGAATTTTTCCAAAATATAAATGGAGAAATAGATAGCGATTTTAAACAAGACTTAGACCGAGACTTTCCGCTTATAATAAAAGCTTATGCCGCAACTTTAAGTAAAATTTACAATCAACTCTCTTTAGCAAACAACACTAAATACTACGTAAAAAATATCTTTATAAATGGCCCTTTATTTTCGATAAACAATAATGTGAGAGAAAATATATATTCCGTAAAAGACAACGCGCCAAATCTTGATATGCTTCCAAAAAGTGAGCTAAAAGAGAATATTTATAAAGACTTTAACCAGTTTGAAGCCAACTATCAAGCTAAAAAAATAAGAGAAGCTAAAGCCAAGATCGCATTTTCTGAAAAACTAAATATCGAAGATATTATCTTAATCAAACAGTATGAAGATGATAAATTTATACTTTTATTAGATAGTGCCATAAACATAAAAAATGAGCTACTAGAACTTACCGAGAGCGAGAAAATAAGCTATGGTATAAAGACCTTTTTTGAGTTTTTGCTTTGTGGCTTGCTCATTTTATCTTTGCTTAGCATTTCTGCTAGGTTGAAATTTTTAAAGACACTTATCGATAAGTCAAAATACATATCAAACTATATCCTATCATCAAAAGAGACAAGTGCGGATAATGCGATATCAAAGCTCATAAAAACTTATGAAGATCTAAAAGAAACCTATATAAAAGATAGCAGCTTTTTTCAGATAAAAGATAGATATATTTTATCAGTGAGCAAGAAGCTAGAGTCCATTAATAAAGAAATTTTTACATCGACTGCGGCTTTAAAAATAGAAACAAATAATAGCAAAAAGCAAGTATTTATAGATACGATAGAAAAAAATGCAAATATCATGACTTCGCTTTATAACAATGCTAAAAATATCTCAAATGTTAAAAAATATAGCGAATGCAATAAAACCGAGATATTTGATCCTCAAAAAAGCTTTGAAGAAATTTTGCAAGCAAATATTGTCTATTCGCAAAGCAAAAAGATAAATTTTATAAGCTACCTTGATCCAAGCCTTGCAAATGAACTAGAAGGAAATCTAAATTCATTAAAAACCGCATTTAACTCTATCTTTTTGGCATCTTTATCAATGTCTTTAAGACATCAAAATATTATCATCGCTATCAAAAAAGTTCAAAAAGAGTTTGATAGAAGTGGACTTTGTTCTGTAAGCTTTAGCATAAAAAATAGCTCAGCTGCCATGAGTGAAAAGCAAATTTCAGATATATTTTCAGATGATGAGAATAGCTTAAATAATGATGAGAGCGAGTTTTATCTAAAAATCGCTCAAATTTATTTAAAAAATTTAGAAAGTAAGCTGGAGATTAACTCGTTTCCAAGTATTGGCAATGAGTTTAAATTTGTAGTCATTTTTAAAACAACATCAAACTATAAAGACTTTGATATAAAATGCAATCATAAATTAGCATTCTTGCAAGATGTAAATGTCGCTTACAACGAAGCTTTTGAGCAGACTACAAAAGACCTTGGGCTCAAAGTAGATATGCTAACAAGCACTAGTCCATCTATTACAAAAAATTATGATGCTATATTTTTAAGAAACACCAATAAGCAAGGCCAAGATATTAAAAATCCGCTCATTTTAAAAGATCCGCTAACTCCGTTAAGCATCACAAGGCTACTTTGCTTAGACGAAGCTGATATTATGAATAAAAATTTAAACGATAAACCAAAAATTTTGATCTGCGATACTAATGAAATTTACATAGATATAACAGCAAATGGCTTTAGTAAATTTAACTGCGAAGTTGTTGGAGTTTGTAATAAAAAAGATCTAAAACAAGCCATAAAGCAAGGCGATTTTGACCTTATCTTTGTTGGCTCGAAATTTTTCGAAGCTGAAAAAAATAGCCTTCAAAAAAATCTTGATCTTATAAAAGCGGCCATACAAAATGCAAAAATTCCAATTATACTAATGCTTTCAAATACTTCAAATATAGATGGAGACAGCGTCAAAGAATACTTCAATGCCTATATAAAAACGCCAATAAATAGCGACGAACTGGCTCAAATTTTTAGAAAATTTTTGCCAAATTTTGGCGAGATTGCAATAGATGAAAGCTATCTGGCAAAAAGCGAAAATATTATTTTATTTAAGAAATCACCAATGGAAAATAAAATATTTAGCTCAGCTTTAGGGGAATTTTACAACACACTTGAAACCACAAATAGCTTTGATGAGCTATTAACAAAGATAAAAACCAAAACTTACGGTATCGTTCTTATAGATGAAAACGTAAAAGGCTTCAACTACGAAGAGCTAACAAGAGTTGTTGATAAGATAAGACAAAGCCAAAAGGTTGATACAAGAGTGCTGATATTTGGCGCACAAGAAAGAAGTGAATTTTCTTTTGTAAAAGTGTTAGCCAAAAATATCACAAAAGCAGAGCTTTCAGCTACAGTAAGAGAGCAAATCGATTCTATGGGCACTAGCTATGCTAAAAGCTCTTATGAATTTATTAAGTTTAACGCCTAAAACTCTTTTGCGTTATTTTTAAATACATTTAGCACGCTTGCTCGCTTATGACAAATTTCGGCGTATTCTCTTTCGCTCTTTGAGTCATAAACTATACCAGCTCCAGCCCCCACAAATACATCACTAAATCCATTTTCACCTGGCACAAAGATGGCTGAGCGAATAAGAATAGCAACCTGAGCATCGCCATTAAAATGTAAAAATCCAATGCCGCCGCCATAGATATTTCGCTCAGAAATTTCAAGCTCATTGATTATCTGCATAGCTCTTATTTTTGGGGCTCCGCTTAGCGTGCCAGCTGGGAAAATACTAGCTAAGACGTCAAAAAGATCAAGCCCTTTGGCGCACTTGCCATAGACATCACTTACGATATGAATTACTTTTTCATATTTTTGGATATGCATCGCATTTCTTACAGCTACACTTTTTGGTTCTGAAACCCTGCCAATGTCATTTCTAGCAAGATCAATTAGCATCTTGTGCTCAGCCAGCTCCTTTTCGTCACTTAAAAGCTCATTTTCAAGTGCCGCATCTGCATTTGCATCACTTCCTCTAGGTCTTGTGCCCGCAATTGGTGCCACAAAAATTTGCCCACTTTTCATCTCAAAAACAAGCTCTGGCGAAGAGCCAACCACATCGCCATAAGGTGTAGGAAAATGAAACATATATGGGCTTGGATTTGTAAGTGAGAGCTTTTTATAAAATTCCAAACTGCTCATATTCGTTGAAATTTCAAGCAATTCACCAAGCACCACCTGAAAGACATCGCCACTTCTTATATACTCTTTTGCTAACTCAACCATATCCTCAAAGTGTGTCTTTTCTTTACCAAGATCAGTTTTTATACTAAATTTACTCTGCTCTTTGCTTTTACATTCAACTTTCGCATCAAGCAAAAAGTCATAATATTTATTCTTATCTCCATAAAATGTATAAATTTTACTCATCTTGTCAAAGTGCAGATAGGCCTTTGCATCGGCATAGATAAATTTTGGAAATTCATACTTTTTAGCTTTCTCTTCTCTGATATATTCAAAATATCTCACACCATCATAAGCAAAAACACCAAATAGACCTGCAAATGGAGCTAAAGATTTATTACGATTTGTATCAAAATAACTTCTAAGCCCATAAAAATCCATATCCTTTTCATCGATGTATTCACAATCAATGCCTATAATCGTTTGCGTCTTATCCTCGGCTAGGTAGCTATTTTTAAATTTCTCTCTGATTGCTTCGTAATAAAAAAGTGGTTGTTCTAAGAGCATTTTTTTCCTTTAAATTTTAAATGATTATAAAAAAAGTTCGCTTTTAGTTTTTAAAATTTTTATCAAATTTCTAAATTTATGCCCAAATTTCACCTTTTTACTATTTTTTTAACACCGCTTGGCTAAAATTTGGCACTCGTAAAAGGAAATTTATGCTTTTTGTTGAACTTTTTATAATTGGTATCGGCGTTGGATACATCGCTGGCTTTTTTGGCATCGGTGGCGGCACAGTCGTTGTTCCTATAATGGTCGCCTTTGGATATGACGTGAAAACAGCTATTGGTATAAGCGTCATGCAGATGATATTTAGTGCGACTTTTGGCTCATACCTAAACTATAAAGCTGGGCTTTTAAAACTAAACCGCGGCGTATTTTTAGGTCTTGGAGGATTGGTCGGAGCTAGCTTTAGTGGCATAATCGTATCTCATACACCTGAGCTCTTACTCGAACTGCTCTTGCTTGCAACTTTTATCTTTTCACTCATAAAACTATACTTCACACCAAATAGTGACGGTACAAATGCGAACAACTCAGTGTTTTTACTATTTCTAGTTGGTTTTTTCATAGGTGCACTTGCCATTAGTATAGGCATAGGCGGTGGGGTTTTTATAGCTCCTATTTTAGTTGGCTTCTTGCGCTATGATATGAAAAAAGCCGTTTCAATAGGAGTATTTTTCGTGATGTTTGCAGCCATTTCAGGCTTTATCTCACTATCTTTAAACGGCCACATCTCTTATTTAGAGGGTACATTCCTAGGACTTGGCTCACTAATAGGAGCTTACTTTGGCACCAAGAAAACACAAGCTATGGACAAAAAAGCACTTAAAAAGTGGTTTTTACTCTTTTATATTTTGATGATAACTCTAATCTTAAAAGATATGATATTTGGCTAAATCAAAAATTTAAGGCTAGGCTAGCTAGTCTTAAATTTCTTCAAAAAAGTAGGCTTCGCTTAATTTAAAAGCAAGCTTATCTAGCTCATCTTTACTTAAATTTACGCTCTTTGCGATATCTTCTAAACTAGCTTTGCCATCAAATTTTAAAGCGGCCTTGATCTCTTCATGGCTTAAATTTAACTTGCCATTTAGCTCATTTGCCAAAGAGATAACTGGCGAGCTAGCATTTAAAAAATACTCAAGATACGCAGCAGTTCTAGGCTTTAGTCTAGTTTTGCCGGGCTCATAGATAAGTGCTGCAAGTTTTGAAGAAGAAATTTTAGTGTTTTGATCGTTTAAAATTTCAAGCAGTCCCACAAAAGCTTCATTTGCATTCTCACCAAGTGCCGTTTTTACTTCGCTTAAATTTAAGCTTTGTGGATAGCTTTTGCTTAAAATTTCTTGCGTTTTAGTCCTTGACTGCTCACTAAAATATGCAAAATAAATCCTATCAAGCTCACTCTCTCCAAGCACTGCATCAAAGTCCTCAGCACCACCAAGCCTCTCCTTGTGAGCGATGAGACTTTTTCTAAATGATCTATTAAACAAAAAGTCGTTTAGTTGCTCTTTTTTGATGCGAGAGTTGTAATTTTGCTCGATATGTGCATCAAAGCGGTAAATCCCAGTTGAGCTTGCAAAGATATCATTTAGCGAAGCGTCTATGACGTAGCAAAGTCCGTGCTTGTCGATATGTTTAGCAAATTTATGAAAGTAGATTGGCTCGTTGCTTGCCTCTAAAAAGTCATGCAATATATAATAATCATTGCCCTTTGCGATGATACCTTGTAAGAAATTTAGCTGTGTTAGAAGAAGCTTCATGCTATCTTTGTATACGACATCACTTTGGTTTTGCAGGCTAAATTTCAAATAATCCTGCAAAAAATTTAACTCACCTTTCACATGAGCAAGTGCTTCTTTGCTGTCGTTGCCTGAACTTACAAAAAGCATAAAATCTCTTAAAATATCAAGGCTCTTCCAGCCAGGATAGGTATTATACGAAACATAAGCGATGCCATCCTTGCTAAGTAGTGCCTTAATCGTGGCAAGCAGCGCATCTCTTACATTTGGGCTCACCCAGCTATAAACACCATGAGCGATAATATAGTCAAATTTTCCAAGCTCTTTTATATCGCTTTCGTTCATGTGCAAAAAATTTCGCTCAAGCAGAGTAAAATTTTCTAAACCTATCTGCTTTGCTACTTTGTTACCTTCAGCCACTTGATGGCTTGAGATGTCGATACCAACGACTTTTGCATTTTTATGTGAAATGGCAAATGGCAAGATGTTACCGCCATATGATGAGCCAAGCTCAAGCACTCTAGCCTCTTTTAGGCTAGCTGCTTTAAGTCCCAGAAATTTAGCAACCGCTTCTATCCTAACTGGCGAGCAGTCGCTAAATGCAGCCGAGAAATAAGGAATTTCATCGTAAGCTTTCTTTGTTTTATTCATCAGCTATGTTTTCTTGCAAATTCTCTCATAAACTCACCAAGTTTCTCAACGTCGCTTTGGCTAACGGCGTTGTAGATAGATGCTCTTATGCCACCAAGATGTCTGTGACCTTTTAGCCCTAGCATGCCCTCTTTTAGTGCTTCTTCGACAAAAACTGGCTCAAGCGCATGATCTTTTGGTATCGTAAAGCTCACATTCATATCTGACCTGCTTAATTTTTTGGCATGTCCCACGTAAAAGCCATTTGAGCTATCTATGATGTCATAAAGCGTGCTTGCTTTTTTCGCATTTATCTTCTCAACCTCGGTAAGTCCGCCAAGATCTAGTAGGTGCTGCATGGTTAAATTTAAAAGATAAATTCCAAAAGTTGGCGGTGTGTTATAGAGTGAGTTTGCCTCTACGTGCGTTTTGTAGCGCAAAAACATAGGGACGTTTTGGCTGCTCACGCGATCAACTAGGTCTTTTCTTAAAATGACGATAGTCACGCCGCTTGGACCTGCATTTTTCTGAGCACCACCGTAAAGCAAGCCGATACTGCTAAAATCAAGCGGTCTAGCGAAAAAGTCGCTCGAAGCATCGACAACAAGTGGAGATTTTGTCTTTGGCATAGCCTTATACTGCGTGCCGTAAATCGTGTTGTTTGAGCAGATGTAGGCGTAGTCGGCATCGTCACTAAATTTCACATCAGGGATGTAAGAGAAATTTTCATCCTCACTGCTTGCTACGACATCTACATTTACGCCAAGCACTTTTGCCTCTTTGATCGCCTTGTTTGTCCAAACGCCAGTGTTTGCGTACTGCGCCTTGCCGCCTTGGCATAAATTCATTGGTATCATGCTAAATTGCAAGTGTGCGCCGCCTTGCAAAAATAAAATTTCATACTCATCGCCGATGCCGTAAAGCTTTCTTATCTTCTCCATCGCGCCAAAATGGATCTCTTCAAAGGTCTTGCTTCTGTGGCTGATCTCCATGATCGAGTAGCCCTCGCCTCTGTAGTCGGTAAATTCGGCCTTTGCATGCTCTAAAACGCTTAGTGGTATCGCGCTTGGACCTGCGCTAAAGTTGATTTTTCTACTCATTTTTACTCCTTGATTATTGCTTTTTTATGTGTATTTTGCGAGATGAGCTCTATCTCATCGTCTATTTTTAAATCCCTAAGATCGGCTCTCTTGCCATCTTTTCTAACCTCAATAAGTCCCTTCGTTCTCTCAAAAAAGAGCTCTCTCATCTCATAAGCCTTCTCTAGCGAGCTAAGAGCCGAGCCAAGGACTAAAATTTTTCTTTGCACGGCATTTGCTAGGGCGTTTTGCTTATTTGTCACCTCGCTAAATTTTAGCTCGATCATAGCTTTTAGAGCATTTGATGAAAATTTAGAAAGAAGGACATTTAGCAAATTTTGCTTTTTGGTGATCTTTAAATTTAAAGCGCTATCAAGATCGTCGCTGAGCCTATCAAGATACTGGAAAAACGCCTCTTCATCAGGCAGCAGATCAAGCATAGCTGCACTTGGCGTAAGCGACCTACGATCTGCCACAAAGTCGCTTATAACATAGTCTATCTCGTGTCCTATAGCGCTTACGACTGGCGTTTTGGTGGCGTAAATTTCACGCGCCAAGCCCTCGTCGTTAAAGCACCAAAGATCCTCTTTACTACCACCTCCGCGAGCCAAAACTATCACATCAACGCCGTATTTATCGGCTCTTCGTAAAGCCTTTATGAGCGAGCTTGGGGCATTTTCACCCTGAGTTAGCGCGTCAAAAATATAAATTTCGCTTAATTTCCAACGACTAGTCACGACCTTTAGCATATCCTGAAGCGCCGCCGAAGTAGCGCTTGTGACAAGGGCTATTTTCTTAGGTAAATTTGGTATCTCTTTTTTTGCAGCAATGTCAAAAAGGCCCTCATTTTCGAGCTTTTCTTTAAGCTGCCTAAACGCAAGCTCAAGCTCACCCTCGCCATCAGGCAGCATCGCACTAGCCACTAGCTGATACGACCCACTTGGCGAATAAATGGTCACTTTGCCATAAATTTTTACTTTTAGGCCATCTTTTGGTAAGAATTTGACCTTTTGGTTATTCATGCGATACATCACGGCTGAAATGCTTGACTTCTCATCCTTTAGCGTGAAGTACCAGTGCCCAGAAGCGTGCTTAGTAAGGCGCGAAATTTCTCCGCTTACCTCGACGTAGTCAAGTGTGGCTTCAAGCAGTGCCTTTGCTTTTTCGTTTAGCTCAGAAACACTAAGCATTGACTTATCTTACCTTTTTAGCGATAAATAGTGTCGAGATATCCATGCTAAAGCCCTTGCAAAGCTCTATCTCAAAGCCAGCTTCGGCTAGCTCGTCGCAAAAGCTCTTTGCGTCCAAGAAATTTTCGATCGAACTAGGCAGATACTCGTATGCCTCTTTGTTTTTTGAGATAAAGCCACCAATTTTTGGCAAAATTTTACTTAAGTAAAAATCTCTTAGCGAGGTTATAAGGCCCTTTTTCTGGCGTTTTGTAAATTCAAGTACAACTACGTAGCCATTTAAATCAAGCACTCTGTTAAACTCCCTAAGTGCCGCCTTTCGCTCGACCACATTTCTGATGCCATAGCTTATGCTTAAAATTTGAGCCTCACCGCTTGCGAGCGTTGTGTTGTCAGCGTATGCCTCTATAAATTTAAAATTTGGAAATTTCGCCCTAGCCTCTTTTAGCATACCACTTGAGGGATCGATGCCAGTGAGGCTTTTTATCTGCACGCCAAATTCTTTTGAAATTTCACTCCAAAGCCCCATCATATCGCCAGTGCCACAAGCCACATCCACGATATTTATGCTTTTATTTTTAAAAATTTCTAGCATATATCTGCAGGCAAATTTCCTCCAACTCACGTCCACACCAAGACTTAGCACTCTGTTTGCGACGTCATAAGTCGGAGCGATCTGGTTAAACATATCAACGATTTTTTCTTGTTTTTGCATAAATTTGCCCTTTTATATGTAGTAAATTTTTAAATTTCTTGAAATTTTGCGAGTTGCTTTTATAAATTTAAGACGCTTTTTTAGTATCTCTTCTCTACTTTTATAAATTTGCTTGTAAATTTTACTCTCGAGCCTCTCTTTATCTGGCATTTCTGGAAGCCTTTTAAGGATACCAAGCCAGACGTCATAGTCTTGAAGATTGCCAAAAATTTCTTGCATCTGCTTTAGCTTCTCTTCATACTTTTTAAGCCCTTCAAAATAGAAAACTTCACATAAAAACTCGTATGTATATCTCATCTTTTTAAGCTCTATCCTAAGATCATGAAAGCTCTCATTTGGGCAGTCTTGATTAAGGCTTTTTAGCCTTTTTTGAGCTAAAACTAAAAGCATTCTAAGCTTAAACGAACCAAGGCGCGAAAGGCTTACATCAAAGAGTTTTGACTTATAAAATTCACCCTCATTTAAAAATATCTCCCACTCTTTTAAAAATGCGTAGTTTTCTTCGTTACCAAGGTAGCTTTTTACATTTTCATACTCTAAATCTAGAGCCTTTTTCACAAAATATATAGGCTCATTTGCATGTTTTTGCTCGTTTAAAAAGCTCAAAAATACATCCAAATCTCGCTTTTTGTTTGTCGAGTTTGCAAGCATTTTAAAATTCTCACCAAAAAAAAGTGTCACTTTCTCATCAAAAACGCCACTAAAAATTTTAAGGATCGATCTAACCTTTCTTAAATTTACGCGAAGCTCATGCAAAACTTCTTCATCTTTGTCTATCAAATACTGGTTTTTTAGCCTTTTTATTACTTTAAAAATACTAACAAAAAGGACTCTTAGCGCCTCGCCGCTTTTTAGATTTGCAGCAAAATTTGGAAGAATTTCTTTTTCTTTTATGATCTTATAGGCTCTTTTGTAGTCGATTTGTTCATTTTCATTAGCATGGATGGCAAGAAATTTGTTTTTATATCTTTTATCGCAAGTTACATCACTTAGGCAAAAATTTTCTAAAAATGGTGGCAGCTTGAAAAAGACGGCTTCATTTTCATCGCTAAATTCGATTTCAAATGTACAAAGCCCGTTTAGTTCATTTTTAAAAATATCGATATTGCAAGGATTGTTATTTAGTTTAAAAGTGTATCTATCTTTTAAGATGACGCTACCGATGCGGTTTTTAAGAGCCTTTTTAAACTCCACTTTTTCGCAAAATTCTTCATTTTCTTCTCTGATTAGATCTTTGCCGATCTTTACAGTTTTTATAAATTTATCCTCTTCACTTCGAAAGCGAATCTCTTCATTTTGCGTTATCTTGGTATAAAATTGAGAAATTTCAAGATGTTTAAAGACTACTCCAGCTTCTTTTAAAAAATCTAGAATTTGAGAATTTTTGAGTAAAAATTTACGCTCTATCTCCAAACTCACATTTTTCTCCAAAATTTTTTGTTCATTTTAGCAAGTTAGTGCTTAAAACAATGAGAAAAATGCTAAATCTAGGTTTATTTTAAAAGTATTTTTATAAGAAAAAAGATGGAATTTATGCTGCTAAATAGCAACATAAATTCTACTTACAGTGTTTACAGCTTTTTACGCTAGCTACGATATTTAGACGTTCTATTATATTTCCGATCTTCTTTTCTAGTGCCTCTTGATATTTGCCAAGCTCAGCATCATCGTAGCTCACGTCCTCAACGCTTCCACAGCTTTCGCAAACTACATGAATATGTGGATATTCGTAGATGTCGTATCTAGCTTTTTGATTGACGATATTTACTTCGACTACGAGACCTTCGTCTTTTAAAGTATTTAAATTTTTATAAACTGTCGCAAGAGAAACTGATGGGCTCTCTTTTAAAATCTCATCATAAAGCTCATCAATCGTTGGATGCGTGTGGCGATCAAGAATTCTTAAAACGCTAAGGCGCTGTGGCGTGACTTTTAGCCCAGATTGCTTTAATAATGATACGTATTGCATAATGCTTTTCCTTGTTTTTATTTTGGCTTATGCTAGCAAAAATAATATTAAACGTTACTTTATTAAATGATATTAATTATTTTCTAGTAAATTTTTGGTAATCTGCTCGGCACTTATACCAAGATACTTTTCAACATCAGCAGTTGAACCATGTGGGATAAATTTATCTTCATACTCAAAGCTAATGACGCTTATATTTGAAATTTTATTTTCTTGTAAAAATGCACTTACTATCTCACCAATACCACCTTTTTTGGCACTATCGCTAAAGATGTACCATTTTTTAGTGCGTTTTGCAAGATCCAGTAAAAGCTCACTATCAAGCGGCTTTGCAAAGACAAGATCAACCAATATCGCATCAAGCTTGCCACTTAGTAAATTTCTAACCAAATTTGCCCTACCAACGCCGTTACCATAGCCTAAAAATGCGATATCACTCTTTGCGTCAGCTAAAATTTCACCCTTGCCAAACTCAAGTGGCTTAGCTTCAAACTCATCTCTTAAGATAAATGCCCCACGCGGATATCTAAATGCGCTAACACCCTTGTAAGAGTAGGCAAATTCCATAACATTTTTCATACTCTCTTCGCATCTTGGGGCAAAAAGAACCATGTTTGGCACAGCGTTTAAAAAGCTTATATCAAACGCACCCTGATGCGTTTCGCCATCCTCACCTACGATACCAGCCCTATCCATCGCAAACGTGATGTTTAAATTTAAAATAGAAGCATCGTGAATGACCTGATCGTAGGCTCTTTGCATAAATGTCGAGTATATCGCGACAAATGGCTTAAAGCCCTCTTTTGCCATGGCTGACATAGATGTGACTGCATGCTGCTCAGCTATCGCTACGTCCCAAAAGCGGTCTGGAAATTCTTGTATCAAGGCGTCCATACCAGTACCTGTTGGCATCGCGGCCGTTACGCCAACGATGTCACTATGCTCTCTTGCCATCTTTAAAAGCCGCTCGCTAAAGATCGCCGTGGCTGACTTGTTTGACTGTCTTTTGATAAATTCGCCACTTTTTAGATCAAATGGCCCAACTCCGTGCCAATTTTCATAGCACCCCTCAGCAAATTCATATCCTTTGCCCTTTAGTGTCTGCACATGAACAATGACTGGTTTTTTCATACTTTTTGCTGTCTCAAATGTGCTAAGAAGTGCGCCTAAATCGTGTCCATCAACTGGCCCAATATACTCAAGTCCAAGCTCTTCAAAAAACATGCCAGGAGTTATAAGCCTTATACCCTCTTCGATACGCCTAGCCATATATGCAGCTGAATCTGGCATATAGCTTAGAAATTTCTCAACCCTGCCCTTAAATTTTTGATAAAACTGCCCTGCCATCATCTGGCTTAGATACTTGCTAAGCGCGCCTATGGGCTTGCTTATGCTCATCTCGTTGTCGTTTAGGATGATGACGCAAGGGTACTTTCTATCGCCTAGCTCATTTAGCGCCTCGTACGCCATTCCGCCACTTAGTGAGCCATCGCCTATGACAGTTACTGGGATACGATCTTCGTTTTTAAGTTTTATAGCCTTTGCAGCACCAACTGCAAGCGAAATGGATGTCGAGCTATGACCTGCCACAAAGTAGTCAAAGTTACTCTCGCTTGGCTTTGTATAGCCACTGATGCCGTTAAATTTTCTAAGCGTATCAAAGCTCTCCCAGCGTCCAGTCAGCAGCTTATGTGCATAGCTTTGGTGGCTCACATCAAAAATAAATGGATCTTTTGTCACATCAAAAATTTTATGCATCGCCACAATGATCTCAACTGCACCGATGTTTGAGCTAAGGTGACCGCCATTTTTGCTAACGGTGGCTAAAATTTTATCCCTGATGTCATGACAAAGTGCGTTTAGTTCATCAACATCTAAACTTTTAACGTCTTTATTCATTATTTACCAGCATTTTTAGTTTTTCTAGCCTTGTTTGTATAGTCGCATCGATATTGCCACCATCACTTATAATAACCACACCGCCTTTGCTTATAGCATCATCAGCACTTATCTTGACGTGTTCATTCTTGCTAAATTGCTCTTTTAGATACTCACTATCTTCAGGATTTACACGAATTTCTATATTTTTGACATTACTTAGCTCTTTTATAAGCGAGCTTGCTAGATGATGAGCGATCTGATTTGAAGAGGTTGAAATTTCTTTATCGATTACTTCTTTTGCGATTTTTATAGCAGTTTGACCAAGCTCACCCTCGATCTTATTTAAAAACTCATCAAATTTAACGTACTGCTCTTCAAGTTTTGCAGCTGAAGTGCTAAATCTAGCCTCTAACTCATTTATCCTTGCTTCATTTGCCGCATTTGCTTGGGCGATACCCTCATTTTTGCCATCCTCTTTTGCACGAGAAATTTCAGCCTCAAGGCGTTTAGCAAATTCGCTCTCTTGATTTTCTATTTGCATTTGAAGTTTGATGATATTGCTACTTAGCTCATCTGTTTTTTTAAGCAGTTCTTCGACAAAGCTCGACTCACCTGCTTGCTGTATTTGTGGACTTTGAGCCTGAGGAGCAAAGTGATTTTGTGAGTTTGCCTGCGTTTGGTGGCTAGTTTGAGGAATGAAATTTTCACCCTTTTGCCCAAAATTTTGCTCACTTAGCTCTTCACTAAGATTATTTTCTTCTATCAATACAGGAGCACTATCTGCGGCTCGCTCTCCAACTCCAAGCACCTTAAATCTGTAATTTTCTATAAAGTGAGCTGGAGAAGTTTCACTGGTTATTACGCTGCTTTTCATTCTATCATCTCATCTGCTTCGCCGACTTGGAACACACCTTGATCAGCTAGAGTTTGCACTGTCTCTACTATGCGTCTTTGAGCCTCTTCAACATCTTTTACACGCACCGCACCAAGATATTGCATCTCCTCTTTAAAAGCTTCTGCTGCACGCTGAGACATATTTGATAAAAATTTATCCTTTATGCCGTCGCTTGAGCCCTTAAATGCGACCATAAGGTCTTTTTTGTCGACATTTTTAAGAATTTCTCTAATCGCAGTTGCGTTAAGGTTGATAATATCTTCAAATGTAAACATAAGCTCTTTAATCGTTGTTGCAAGCTTATCATCGCTTTGCTCAATACGCTCAATCGTGCTTTTACTAGCTTTTTGCCCAAGTCTATTAAGCACTTCTGCCACAGCTCTTGGACCGCCAACTTCGACTTTATAAGATGTAAGACTTTCGAGTTTACCCTCAAGTACGGTTGAAACACGCTTAATTACCGATGGGCTAATATCACCAAGATTTGCCATTCTAATAACGACTTCGCTTCTTAGCTCATCTGAGAAAAAGCTAAGCGTTTCAGCAGCACTTGTTGAGTCCATGTGAGCTAGTATTAGCGCTATGGTTTGAGGGTGCTCTTTTATGATAAAGTCTGCGAGTTGCTGTGGTTTTATCTTATCAAGATAGCCAAAGCTTTTTGAGTTTTCCATGCTTTTTGCAAGCTTGTCTAAAATTTTCTGAGCTGCCTCTGGACCAAATGTGCGGTACAAAATTTCTTTTGCGTACTCTAAACCGCCACTTCTCATATATTGATTTGACTGCATTAGCGCGTAAAATTCTTCTAGTACGGCACTTGCGACTTGTTTGTCTATGTTTTTCGCGGTTGCGATATAGCCTGAAATTTCAGTGATGACATCAACATCCATGTGAGAAAATATAAGAGCAGTTGCCTCTTCGCCAAGCTGAATCAGCAAAATAGCAATCTTTTCAGGCATCGATAGATCATCATAAATCATTTTTTGCTTGTCATTTAGCTTTATTGACATCAAATTTCCTTACGCATATTAAAGTCGCTGTCATTTTTTACCATATCTTGAAGTAGCATTGCTATCTCTTCATTTCTTTCTGTGATGATCGCTCTCATTTTCTCAAGTAAAACATCGTATTTTAATTCATCTTCATTAAAATCGCCACTAAGTCCTAGTTGCTCTTCGACCTTTTTGCGAGCAGCTTTAAATTTCTCAAGTGTATCTTCAGCATCTACCTCAATATCTTCAAGACCATCTTGAACTTGCTCCTCTTCTTCTTTTGTCTCTTCAAGCATCTTTTGCATAAATGGCACAATGACTTTTTTATAGAAAATATAAAGCAACAATGCTGCAAAAATATATTTTAGTAGTGGCATAAATGGCACCACATAGTTATTCACAAAGCCATCCATTTTCTCACTAGCGCTTATATCTTTGCCGGTTTTAAACTCAAAGTTATCTAAGCTTACTTCATCGCCTCTATTTTGGTTATAGCCGATTGATTGTTTGATTAAATTTGTGATTGATTCTCTTTGCTCTTTAGAAAGTGGAGTAAATTCCACCTCGCCAGTTGGCTTGCCGTTGCTATCTTTTTTACTCTGATAAAGTCCGTCTATAACGACAGCCGCACTCACTCTATTTATGCTAGCAAACTGTCCTTTGATGCTTGTTACTTTCTTTGAAATTTCATAGTTTGTCTGCTGTGAGCTTTTATTGTACTGCTCTTTTAAAGTGTTATCATCAAGGCCTTGAACAGGGCCTATGTTGCTAACCGCACCTGGTACGCCGCCCACTTCATTTGGTGCTGAGCCTTGGCGTTTTTCCTCGATATTGCTTTCACTTCTTACGACGTTATTTGGGTCATAAACTTCACTTTTTGTATCTTTTTTGTCAAAGTCAAAGTCGATATTTACCTTTGCTACGACCTTGTCCGCACCGCCCACGATAGGAGCTAGCACATTTACGATCTTTTGCTCATAGTTATTTTCAAACTCACGTTTATAGCGTATCTGCTGGGCTATAGCGTCACTATCAAACTCACCATCTTCATCGCCAAGTGCGACGCCGTCTTGATTTACTATCTTGACATTTTCTGTGCTTAAATTTGTAACTGAGGCAGCAACTAGGTTTTTAATGCCAAAAATTTGCTTCGCATTTAAACTAACGCCTGGCTTTAGCTCAACGACGATAGAAGCGGTTGGCAGTGCTTGTCTTTCAGTAAAGACGCTCTCTTTAGGGATAGCGATACGAACAGTCGCTTTTTGGATAGAAGAAAGACTCTCGATCGTTCTAGCTAGCTCACCCTCAAGCGCTCTTTGAAATTTTACTCTCTGCTCGGCATCAGTCGCACCAAATTCTTGCTTATCAAAAATTTCAAAGCCGATTTTGCTCTCTTTTGGTATTCCAAGCGTTGCAACAGCGATACGCTCTTTATAGACATCACTCGTTGGCACAAGAATAGTGCCTTCGTTTGCTAATTTATATTTAATTCCATCTTTGTTTAGCTGATCAAGTATTAAGGCAGAATCATTTGGGCTAATGTTTTCAAAAAGGACGCTATAACCTGCAAAATTTTCATTTTTGCTTTTATAAAGTGTTAAAAACACTAAAAATGCCACGACCAAGATGATAGAGCTAGCTGCAACGATTTTTTGCTTTAATGAAAGCTTTTGATAAATTTGACTTATTTGATGAAGTAATGCCTTAAAATCCATATCCCTACTTTAAAATTTGCTTTAATTCTTCAAAAACCCTATCGTTTTGCCATGCCTGACCGATGGTGATTCTCACCGCATTTAAGGCATAGCTTTTTAGATCTCGCAAAATTATACCCTTTTTTAGCATCTTTTCGCATATCTGGCTTGATTTTGGCTCGTTAAATTTAAAAGTTATGAAATTCGTATAGCTTGGGATAAACTCAATGCCATTTTGCTTTGCAAATTCTTCATATCTCTTCATTTGCTCAAAGTTATTTTGCATGGTTTGCTGCACAAACTCATCATCACCAAGTGCCACGATCGCAGCTCTTAGGCTTGGAGTTGTGATGTTAAACGGAGCTCTTAGTTTTGAGAGAGCACCTATGATCTCTTCATTTGCCACACCATATCCCACGCGCATACCACCAAGCGCATAAGCTTTAGAAAATGTTCCAAGATAGATGGCATTTTTAAATTTCACCACCTCGCTTGGCCTTATCTCTTTTTTGCTATCTTTAAATTTTGCAAATTCATTGTAGGCACAATCAAGCACAACAAGCGTGTTTTCACCAATATTTTTTATAAATTTATAGACCTCATCGGCATCGATGCACTCGCCCAAAGGGTTGTTTGGCAGGCAAAGAAAAATGATAGAAATTTCATCTTTGTGCGCGTTATAAATTTCTAAAAACTCACCCAGATCATGCTCTACACTCTTTGTGCGGTAAATTTTAGCTCCAGTTTGTTTTGCATAAATTTCATACATCGCAAATGTCACACCAGCCATCAAAACGCCACTTTGCTTATTTGTCTTTGCGTGAAGTGCGTATTCTATGATCTGGTCACTTCCAGAGCCGATGATTAAATTTTTGCTAGTTACGCCAAATTTCTTAGCCAGCCCTTCTTTTAGCTCAAAGTAACTATCGTCTGGATAGAGATGCGCTTTTTTAGCGACCTCTTTTAGCGTCTCCTCTACGCGTTTGCTCGTACCAAAAGGGTTTTCGTTACTAGCTAGCTTGATTACATCTTTTGCCTCGATACCAAATTCTCTAACTACAAGCTCGATTGGCTTTCCAGCCTCGTAATTTACTAGATCATCTAAAAAGTCATTAAATTTCATTACTCATCTCCGTTTAAATAGCTTCCAAGCCATGTTATCTCAGCGCCACTCTCTTTTGCGAGTTCAAAGGCGTTTTGCACCTTCTCATCGTCGATATGCCCTTCAAAGTCAAGGTAAAAAATAGACTTAAATTCGCGTTGCTTAATAGGGCGTGACTCAAGTTTTGTGATATTGATATTTTCATTTTTAAAGATAGAAAGCAGATCAGCAAGGCGTCCTGGACTATGATCAGTTTTTGCTAGGATCGAAGTTTTCGAGCTTTCAACTCTTGCATTTTTAAAATCGCTTAAAATCAAAAATCTCGTTCTATTAGCCATATTGTCTTCAATCGTCTCATAAACGATCGGTACGTTATAAATTTTTGCTGCGATCTTTGAGCAAATGGCAGCTGAATTTCTATCCATTGATGCCATATATGCAGCTGCTGCGGTTGATTTTGCTGGGATAAATTCGACCTCATTTAACAGGTGATCTTCTAAAAATTTACGGCACTGGTTGTAGCCTTGCGGATGCGAGTAAATTCGCTTTATCTCTTTTAAATTTTCATTTATGCTAACAAAGCTATGATGGATATCCACATAAAGCTCAGCAACTATTTTTATATCACTAAATTTACTCAAACAATCAAGCGTAGCGCCAACAGCGCCTTCGGTATTATTTTCAATAGGCACAACGCCATATTTCGCCTCTTTTTGAGCTAGCTTTGTAAAAACCGCCTCGATGGTCGCAAGTGGCAAATATGAACTCATCGCACCAAATCTACTCTGAGCCGCCTGATGCGTGTAAGTGCCTTCAGGCCCTAAATAGACGATCTTTTGAGGCATTTCTAAATTTCTACTTACAGCAAAAATTTCAAGATAAATGGCTTCAATAGCAGCTTTATTTAAAGCTTTGTCTTTGCTAAGACTAGTTAGTCGGTTTATGATGGCTCGCTCACGCTCAGGACGATATATAGGCGTCCCACTAGTTTGTTTTAGCTTGCCGATTTGCTCAACTAAAATCATCCTTTCATTTAGTTTATTTAAGATGAGATCATCGATCGCATCGATCTCTTTTCTAAGCTCATTTAGCTCTTGCATCAGCGCTCTCCAAAAATTCTCTCTCAAGTGCCACGACATCTTCAAAGCTCTCACGTCTTCTTATGAGTCTATCTTTGCCATCAAGCACGCAAACTTCAGCGGCTCTGTTTCTTGTGTTGTAGTTTGAACTCATACTAAAACCGTAAGCTCCAGCACCTTTTACCACGATGATATCGCCACTATCGCACTCTGGCAGCTCTATATCTTTTGCTAAAAAGTCGCCACTTTCACAAACTGGACCAACCACATCGCATGGGCCTAAATTTTTATCTTTGCCACAAACAAAAATTTCATGGTGAGCACCATAAAGGCTTGGTCTAATAAGATCATTCATCGCGCCATCAGTGATGACAAATCTCTTTTTGCCATTAAATTTTTCATATAAAACGCTTGCGACAAAGTAGCCAGCATTACCTACGATAAAGCGCCCTGGCTCGCAAACGATAGTTGCGTCTTGACCCTTTAGTGCGCCCAAAATTCCTTGTGCATAGTCATATAAATTTATCTCTTTTTCATCGTTATAGATGATGCCAAGTCCGCCACCAACATCAAAAAATTTGATATCAATCTCAAGTGCTCTTAGCTCTCTTAAAAGCTCGCTAACGATATTTGCAGCGTCTATTATCGGGCTTAGCGAAGTTAGTTGCGAGCCGATATGAAAATGTATACCAGTTGGCTCAAGAGAGTCTGAAGCTTTAGCGTGGATGTACATTCTTTTAGCTGTTTCAGCATCAACGCCAAATTTATTTTCATTTAGCCCTGTCGAGATATATGGGTGAGTTTTTGCATCGACACCTGGATTTACCCTAATGCTAATTCTTGCATTTAAGTTTAGCCCTTTTGCGATCTTTTCAAGTCTTAAAAGTTCAGCAAAGCTCTCGACATTTATGAGTAAAATCTCATTTTTTAAAGCTTCTTTTAACTCTTCATCGCTCTTGCCAACACCGCTAAAAATAATCTGATATCTCTTTGCTCCTGCTAAAAGTGCTCTTTTTACTTCACCAATGCTAACACAATCAAATCCAGCTCCAAGATTAGCTAGAAATTTCAAAACACTTAGATTTGAGTTTGCTTTTACAGCGTAGCAAACTAGAGATTTTCTAGCAAAAAATGCATTTTTTAGTGCTTCATAGCGGTTTTTTATGTGGTTAAAATCATAAATGTAAAGTGGGGTTTTGTATCTATTTGCAAGCTCTTTAAAATCCATAAAATAGCCTTTATTAAAATGGCTTGATTTTACAAAAAGCTTACCAAAATTTGGCTTAACGATGCGATTTTATGAGATAAATGGCGTATGCAAAAAGTAAAATAACTGGTAAAACTATGCCGATTTCTGGCAAGATCACAGAAGTTTGTGCAAATTTTGCAAGAATAAAGAGCAGTCCCCAAACGACAAGGGTTATCACAACAAAGATAAAAGTCGAAAGTGCAAGATTAAAAAATCTACCAGTTACAGGTAAATGATAGTAAAAAATGAGCAATAAAAATGGTGCAAAAAATGGTGCGATAGCAAGGTTGTAAAAAGCTGTTTTTGCACTATCAAGGCCAATACCTTCATTTTTAAATGTTTTTATAAAATTTATCGCATCTGGGATATTAAATTTTGAGTTTTCAACACTAACAGCGCTTTCAATACTCTTTGGCTTAAAGCCTTTTAACGCATCTAAGCTATCACTTTGTATTTTATTAAAACCAGCCTCACCAAGCTCTAAAATTTGCGGCAAAAGAGTTTGATTAACATCTTTTAAAATCCACTCATTGTCTTTAAAATTAGCGTGATTTGCAAATGTAGTTGAGAGTAAATTTGTGCCATTTATCTCAAAAATTCTAACATCATTTGCTATTTGATTCACAGAATTTAGCTCTTTTATGTAGATAAATTTGCCTTCAAATTTTAAAAACGAATCATTTGTGCTTTTTGAGAAAGCCGTATTTTTAGCGATGCTTTTTTGATAGTCGTGCGCATAGGCAAATGGAGTAAAATTTAAGCCAACATAAAAAATAGTTACAAAAAGTGCAATAAAAAATGGTGGAAAAATTAAGCTATTTTTACTAATGCCAAGCGCATAAAAACTGATTAGCTCATTTGATCTGACCATATTTACATGTAAAATTATTAGTGCAAAAATGAGCGAAAGTGGCAAAACGTATCCAATAGCACTAAGCGATGTAAGCCCAACATAAAGGAGCTGAAGGTTTGCAGATGGTGGCAGATCTTTTAAATTTGTAAGTAGGTCGATACCAACATAAAATAGTTCAAGCGCTAAAAATACGATAAGAAAAGATTTTATATAGACCCAGCCAACGTATCTGGCGTATAGTTTCATTTGATAAGACCTTTTTTTATCGTAAATTTTTGCGAAATTTCGTTGATGTCGCTCTTTAGTAGCTCGCAAACTGCATTTTTTGTGTAGGCCAAAATTTCATCTAAAGCCTTTTTCTCCTCATCACTAAACTCACCAAGGACAAAATTTTTAGCATCACCAAGGTGTCCAATGCCAACACGTACCCTTTCATACTCGTTACCTATTAGTCCATCGATTGATTTTATGCCGTTATGCCCACCACTACTGCCACCTTTTTTAAATTTAACTGCACCAAAACTAAGATCAAGATCATCGTGTATTACGATTATCCTATCTGGTTTATAAAAGTCTTTTACCGCTTTAACACTTTGACCTGAGAGGTTCATAAAGGTTGTTGGTTTTAGCAAGATAATGTCGTTAAATTTAAAAACTTCGCCTTGGAATTTGGCTGAGCTAACATCTTTGTAATTTGAGTCTTTTAGGAGATCTATAAGCATAAAGCCTATATTGTGTCTAGTGTTTTCATATTTGGAGCCAGGATTTCCCAGCCCCGCTATTAGTGTCACAAAAGCCCTTTTTATTTAGCTTTAATAACTCCAAGTACCGCAACACGGTCAGCGTCTACAATGGTAACGCCTTTAGGAGCTGTGATATCACGAACCAAAATAGTATCGTCGATGTCAAGTTTGCTTACATCAACGTCAAATGAATTTGGTAAATTTTCAGCTGTGCATTTTACGCAAAGACGTCTTTTCGATTGGATCAAAACGCCCTTATTTTTAAGACCAATAGGTGTTCCAACTGGCTTAACTGGGATCATATATTTTGATAAAACGCCTGGAAGTGCTACTTTTAGATCTACGTGTTTAAGATCGCTTGTAACAACATCTCTTTGGTAATCAACAATAACGACATTATAAACTTTTCCGCCTACTTTTACATCAAAAGCAAGGCTCTCTTTTTTGCGTGCTTCTTTTATAAAGTCATTTACTTTAAAAGCAGCTGCAACATTCTCTAATCCCTTGCCATAAATGTTGGCGATTAGATAACCATCTCTTCTCAAAGCCTTTGCAGACTTCTTACCGATACTCTCTCTAACGATTCCTTCTAACATCGTTTTCCTTTCATAAAAAATAGGTGCTGATTTTATCCAATGCTTTATAAATTTCACATAAAGCTTATTTAAGAATGATCACTTTTACTGTTTGTGTATTAGCTTGGACTTCTTTGTCTAAAGTGATTTCATAATATCATCAAATGCTGATACAAACTGCTTTAAACCATCGCTTAATAAATCTTTATAAACGACATTTATATCTATCTCGTTATTTTTTATAATCTGAAAAAAGCTTGAGATATTTTCTTTACTAGGTACATTTTTTACCTCTGCTTTTTCTTTTATAAATTCTTTTATTGTTTCGATAGGTGCTGTATTTATAGAATTTTTATACATTAGCTCTCTAATATAATAATCCCCTCTTAAACTACCACCTTTTACGCCTGTGCTTGCAAAAAGTGTTCTTACATTTTCTAGTCCAAAATCTTCAATCAAGTGGTATATATTTGCAGCATTCATTATGCCGATTTGTCCCGTTGGCAAGCTCTTTGCAGCCATAACCTCATCAAGCTTTCTATCAAATCTACTTACGAAAACGCTTATCACACCTTTTGGCATAGTAGTATCTATAAAGCGACTTGTATAAGCCTTACTACCTTCTTTAAAAGCTTCAAGGCAGTTTTTAGCCTGATCTGGCGAGAATATAAGCGTAGCATTTACACTAATTCCCCTTGCCATAAGCGCACTCATCGCCTCATAACCATCTTTTGTAGCTGGAATTTTTATCATAACATTTGGCATTGATATTAGATTATGAAGTCTGATACCTTCCTCTATCGTTGCGGCTGTATCGTCACTTAAATTTGGATCAACCTCAATACTTACAAAGCCATCATTGCCATTTGCATAATTTTTTAACATTTTACATGCTGCGATTTTTATATCTTGAGTAGCCAAAATTTCATAAAGATCTTTTGGATGGCGTTTATTGCTAGTTTCTATTATCTTTTTATAAGCAGGTGAAGCAAACGCTGTTTTAAAAATAGCTGGGTTGCTTGTAGCACCGTTTATAACATTATTTTCCAATAAAGAGTTAAATTCGCTTTGTAAAAAATTTCTCTCTATAAAATCACACCAAAGAGAGAATTTAGCTTCGTTGTCATACATTAATTTCTACCTTATAAATTTTAAAATTTCACGCAAGTCTTTAACATCAACACAATGTGTCGCTTCTTTTTTTAAGATATCTTTTGCACAAAATGCAATGCTAAGGTCACACTTTCTAAACATCGATATGTCATTGGCCCCGTCCCCAACACACATTATCTCGTCCTTGCCTAAATTTAATAGTCCACATAAGCGGTCAATCATATCTCCCTTTGAACTACTAAACATCATTTCTCCGCCAACTTCGCCTGTTAAAATTCCATCTTTGTGGTGCAAAATATTTGCAAAATTTGCATCAAAATTAAGTTTTTTTTGCATTACATCGGTTGCATTGTGAAATCCACCGCTAAAAACCACAACTTTGATACCTTTTTGCTTTAAAGCTTCTATTAGCTCGCCAGCTCCTGGCATTATGGGTAAATTTTTGCAAATTTCATTTACTTTTAAAAGCGGCAATCCTTTTAAAAATTTTACTCTTTTTGTAAGACTTTCAAAAAAATCAAGCTCGCCATTCATCGAACGCTTAGTTATATTAGCCACTTCTTCACTAGCATTATTAGCGGCGGCGAGAATATCTATCGTCTCGCCGTCCATTATTGTAGAGTCAAAATCAAAAACACAAAGTTTTATCAAGTTATACCCTAAAAATCACGTTTCAAAAGGCTTTCGACCTTCAATATCGTAAGGATATTTTGGTCGCGCTTACCGATACCATAAATCATGCCTTTGTCTTTTACTAAAGTCTCTGGTGGCGGATCGATCCTATTACGGTCTATTCTGATAGCCTCCGTCAAGCGGTCTATCACAAAGCCAGCGATATTATCCGCATCTTTCATAACGATATATCTTGTGCTTGGGCTTTGTTTTGTGACATTTAGTGAAAAACGCTTACGCAAATCAATAAGCGGAATAACATTTCCACGTAGGTTAAACACTCCAAGAACGTAATCAGGCACACTAGGAACACGTGTATATTCAATAGGTTTGATTATCTCTTGGATATTTAAAATAGGTATTGCGTACTCTTCCTCACCGACAACAAATCCTACTAGCTGAACTATATCTTCGTTATTTTTTAGCTCAGTTCCATTCATTTGCTGCTTTTGTTTGCTTAAAACTTGATTTAGTTTATTGTTCATCCCTTACCCCTAAGCTAATTTTATATTCTTTCTAACGACATTTTCTAAGTACTCGGCTGAATATGGTTTTGTAATATACTCAGTCATTCCAACTTCTACGCCACGCAATCTATCTGTTTTTGAGGTCCTTGATGTAACAGCAATAAGCGGTAAATTTCTGTACTTAGAGTATTTTCTAATTTCGCCAGCTAGCGTATATCCATCCATTCTTGGCATCTCAATATCTATCAAAATCGCATCAAAGGAGTGCTCTCCGGATTTTACGATATTTAGTGCCTCAACACCGTTTGTGGCTTCTATTATCGTTACCCCGGTTGGTTCAAGCGCTTTTTGCATGATAGTTCTATCCATTTTTGAGTCATCGACTATCAAGACTTTATAATCGCTTGGTTTTTCCTTTGCTTTTGTGCTATCTTCTATTTCAGCTCTAATATCTACCTTGATATCTTTTGCCATCTCCATCATAGCACCAACATCGATAATCAATGTCACACGGCCATCACCTCTAATAGTCGCACCGGCAATACCTGGGATATTTTGTAAATAATCACCCATTGATTTAATAACAATCTCTTCTTGTCCAACCAAAGTATCGACGATAATACCTAGTTTTGCTTCAGCAACACCGATTATTACGACATAAGTTTGATCTCCACCATCAAAAGCTTTTTCTACACCAAATACGTCAGAAAGCCTAACAAGAGATAAGACTTCATCTCTTAGTCTTAGTACATTTTTACCATCGATCGTGTAGATATCGTCAATAGGCACACGAACAGTTTCAAGAACACTAGCAAGTGGAATAGCATAAAATTCTTCTTGCGTTCCAACAAGTAGCGATTGAATAATCGCAAGTGTAAGTGGAATTTTAAGCTTCATAACTGTGCCTTTTCCAACTTCACTTTCAATATCAATGATACCATTTAGCTTTTCAATATTTGTCTTAACAACGTCCATACCAACACCACGACCAGATACGTTTGTAACTTTTGCCGCAGTTGAAAATCCTGGTCTAAAGATAAGTCCAAATGCCTCTTTTTCACTCATCGCATCAGCTTCGCGTTCAGTTATGATGCCTTTTTCTATCGATTTAGATTTAAGCATATCCGCATCTAGACCCTTACCATCATCAACTATCTCAACAACGATGTGATTACCTTCATTGTAAGCTTTAAGTTGTACAAGGCCTTTTTCAGGCTTACCTGCTGCCTTTCTTGTCTCAGGATCCTCGATACCGTGATCGCATGAATTTCTGATGATGTGAACTAGTGGATCGCCGATCTCTTCTACGATTGACTTATCAAGTTCTGTCTCTTCACCTGAAATTTCAAGATCGATTTGCTTACCAAGGTCACGGCTAAGATCGCGTATCATACGTGGGAATTTATTAAAGACTTTTGCTATTGGAAGCATTCTTGTTTTCATAACAGCAAGCTGAATATCAGTCGTCACTAAGCTTAGACTTGAAACTACTTGATTTAGCTCTTCAAGGAATTTCTCACCCTCATATCTCTCTTCCACGTCATCATAAATTTTTAACAAGCGGTTTTTACCAAGAACAAGCTCGCCTATTAGGTTCATTAAGTGGTCAAGTCTTTTTACCTCAACACGTATAGTTTGTTCCTGAGCCACTGCACCGCTACTTGCCGCTGGAACCTTTTTATCTCCGTCTTTTTCCTTACTCTCTGCTTTTGCAGCTGGAGCTGAAGTGCTACTTGCAGCTGGGGCTATCTCGCTAGGAGATTTTGGAGCTATACCTTTTGAAGCACGCCTTGCTTGATCCTCAGCCTTTCTAACCTTTAAGAGTCTTTCTATCTCTGCTTCGACTTCTGAATCACTTAGCTTTGAAAGCTCAGCATCACTTATCTCTGGTGCCTCTTCGGCAGGTGCAGCTGGCTCTGGCTCTTGTGCCGGTTCTGGTGCTGGCTCAGCTACTGGCGTGGCAGAAGCTTCAGGAGCTGCTGCTGGAGCCTCACCTTCAGAAATTTGAGTAAGTCTTGCGCAAATGTTTTTAATATCAATGCCAGCAGCTGTATCATTTCCATGATCTCTAATGCTGCTTAACAAGCCTTTCATCATATCAACTGACTCAAGAACTACGTCCATAATGTCTGGAGTGATCTTTAGCTCGCCTTTTCTAGCTTTATTTAAAACATCCTCCATATGGTGAGTAAGCTCTGTTAAAACATCAAAATTTAAAAAGCTTGAACTACCTTTTACTGTGTGAGCAACGCGGAAAATTCTATTTAATAATTCCAAATCTTCAGGGTTTGACTCAAGCTCAACAAGGTCATGATCTATCTGCTCAATAAGTTCGAAAGCTTCTATTAAAAAGTCTTCCATTATTTCTTTCATATCATCCATGTTTCACCTCATTTTGCAGATTTAGAATGTGCTTCAATAACTTTTAGCACTTCTTGATAAAATATGCTTGCGTCAAATTTTGTAAGATACGCCGCACCACCAGCTTCTTTACTCTTGATTTCACTAAAATCATTACTCAATGAGGAGTTAAATACTATTGGTACTTCTTTAAATCTTTCATCATTTTTAAGAGTTGAAGCAAAGCGGTAGCCATCCATCTGTGGCATTTCGATATCACTTAAGATAACCCTGAGCTCTCTTGATAAGTTATCTCCGTATCTTTGATAAAGCTCTTCCATTCTCTCCAAGCCCTCAACGCCGTTTTTAGCCTCAACCACGCTAAGTCCCATCTTCTCAAGTGCGTCTTTTACTAGTTTTCTAGCAGTTGAACTATCATCTAAAACTAAAGCAGCACCTTTTAATTTTTGATCGTCTGTTACATCAAATTCGATCTTTGGCGAGTAAATTCCAAGCTCTTCAACAATGCTTTCAAGATCAAGAATAAGCAAAACTTCATCATTTTCTATTCTTGTTACGCCTGTTATTTTACCTTTGTCTAAAGCGCCAGAACCTGAAGCAAAATTTGCAGGCTCGATATCTTTCCAGCTTATACGCCTGATCCTTTTTGCCTCATGGACGATAAAACCGATCAAAATACCACTAAACTCAGCAATAATAACACGTGGCTTTATAACTACGCCTTCAGTTGGCTCAATAATATTCATCCATCTTGCCAAATTTATGACAGGGATCACCACGCCCCTTAAATCAAAAATTCCCTCGATATACTCAGGAACGCCTGGAAGCTCTGTAAGATTTGGCATCTTAATGATCTCCCGCACCTTTGCGACATTGACTCCGTATATTCCTTCATATACTTTGTTTTCGGTCTTTTTAAAGATACGAAAATCAACAAGTTCCATCTCGTTTGAGTCCGTTTTTAGTACGTTATCTCCAAACATCAATGTCCTTTCAAACTCATTTTGAGCAAATTTAATTTTTGCTGGGCGTATTCTACAACAAAATAACTTTGCTCACATGCAAAACAAGGTAAATTTATATAAAACTTATCGTAAATGTTAAATTGCTCGCCTTGATGATAGTGTCCTTCTATCACGATATTAGCCTCGTATCCCTGCAAATGCTTGCTCATTAGCTCCTTAAAATTAGGAATTTTATAGTCTAAATTTTTTTTGGTAAGTTTGGCTAGTATTGCTTTTGATATTTTAAAATGTAAAAATTTATCCAAAGCATTCATAAATTTTAAAAACCATTTTAAACGCAAAAATCTAAGTGCATATTTATCTACAAAAGGTAAAAATATATCGCCATGCGCGATCTGGACGTGCTCTTCATTGATCGTTTTGAAATTTGCTGGCTGATCGTAAATATCATAAACCCTAACGCTTTTATAGCGCAGCATCTCGTGCCCATCCCAAATTTCTCTTGTTTTATTAAATAAATTTGAAAGTCTAAAATCGTGATTGCCCTCGAAGTAAAAAATTTCCACATTTTGTGAAATTTTATTTATAAGGCTTAAGTGCTCAGAGTAAAATTCTCTTGTGTATTCGCCATCGCCCGTTAGAAAGTCAAACATATCGCCTAACAAAAAAATTTGTGGCGGCTCTTTGATCTCCCTGCTATCAATGGCTCTTAAAAATTTTAAAAAGCCATTTCGGTTTACATTTTCATGCGCATCAGCTATAAAGATCGCGCCTTCTTTTATAATGGGGGCATATAGATATTCGCTCAAATTTTGCCTTAATTAAAAATTAGCAGAGCCAAAAAGCAGTTTCTAGCTCTTTGCATCATCTTTTTAGTCAAATTTTATAGGCTTGTAGCAAATTTTTACGATCTCAACGTCGCTTCTGCCTTTTGGTAAATTTAGCACCACTTCATCGCCCTCAGCCTTACCCAAAAGCTGCTTTGCAAGTGGCGAGTTTATCGAGATATAGCCTTTGTCGATGTCGCTTTCGCTAATGCCAACTATCGTATATGTATGCTCTATTTCGGTTTCCTCGTCCATTATCGTAACGCTTGAGCCAAACCTAACTCTATCGTGCTCATAGCTACTTGGATCGATCACTTCTGCGTTTGCTAGAAGCGCGCTAAGCTCAGCGATCCTAGCGTCTATAAAGGCTTGCTTTTCTTTTGCTGCGTGATACTCAGCATTTTCTTTTAGATCGCCGTGGCTTCTTGCGATATCTATCTCTGTTACGATTTGAGGGCGTTGCACCAGCCTTAGATCTTTTAGTTCAGCTTCTATCTTCTCGTATCCGTGCATTGTCATTGGTTCACTCATTTTTTTACTCCATATTCTTTAAAATTTTTACTACATTTTTACTGCTGCCATGCCCTAAATAAGCCCTTAGTTCATCGCAGCCTTTTAAGAATTTTTGCCTATCGCAGCTCTCATAAGCTCTTAGCAAATTTTCAGCCGTTGCAAACTCTTGGATAAATTCCTCATGAAGTGGCTCTTTGCCCATGAAGTCAAACATTATATTTGCAAGTCCTGCATGCTTGATCTTTACAAATTTCCTAGCGATGAAAACGTCTATCGCTTTTGCCTTGTAAGCTAGCACAAATGGCGTACCAATGAGCGCTGCTTCAAGCGTAGCAGTGCCAGAGCAAACAAAGGCAAAATCACTCTCACACAAAGCTTCAGGCGTATTTGAGACGACCTCAAAATCGCTCACATCGCCATAAATCTCACTCACTTTATCAAGCAAAAATGGTGGCACGACAAGTAGCCTTTTTGCTTCTATCTTTTTAGCAAGTTCTCTATAAACTGGCATCAGCCTTGAAATCTCTGACCTTCTTGATCCCGGTAAAAACGCCACTTTGCCACTGCTACTTAGACTAGTTTTCTTAAGCTTTATCTCATCCATCAAAGGATGGCCCACGTAGGTCGAGCGGCTATAAAATTTCGCATCAAATGGTAGGATCGAAGCAAGATTGTCACAATATCTCTCAACCACGCTCACTCTTTTTGGCTTCCACGCCCAAACTTGAGGCAAGATGTAGTATGTCACGGCTGCTTTTGCGCCGGCCTCTTTTATCGCCTTTGCAAGTGGCAGATTAAAGGCTGGACTGTCTATTAGCAGCACTGCATCAGCCTCTTTTGCCATCTGGCTCATCACTTTCATCGCCTTTTTTGCCTTAAAAATGAGTGGCAAAACCTCGACAAAGCCCATCGCTGAAAACTCGCTGCTTTTCATATATGGCGTGCCAAGCTCCTCGCTAAAAATTCCCATTAGCTCAAATTCGCCCTCGAAATTTTTCAAAATTTCTTTTAAATGCAAATTTGCCGATGGCTCAAGAGCGGAGACTAAAATTTTCATTTACACACTTTCATCAGGTCTTTTTTTGGGGGCATTATACGCAAAAATTCTTTAAATTTTTAAGAAAGCTGTGATAAAATCCAAGCTTCTAAAGGATAAAATTTGAAAGAAATTTTGATAACAAATGACGATGGATTTGAGGCGGCTGGCTTGCTTGCTTTAAAAGAAGCTTTAAGCGATCTAGATGGTATGAATGTCACGATCGTAGCTCCAAGCTCTGAAAAATCAGCCTGCGCTCACTCTTTGACACTCACAAGACCGCTTAGGTTCATAAAACTTGATGATGGCTTTTTTAAACTTGACGACGCAACGCCCAGCGACTGCGTCTATCTCGCACTTCACGCACTTTATAACAAAAAACCAGATCTAGTGATAAGCGGCATAAATCACGGGGCAAATTTAGGCGAAGATATCACCTACTCTGGCACGTGTGGAGCGGCGATGGAGGGCGTTTTACAGGGCATTAGAAGCATCGCTTTTTCGCAGTTTTATGCAAATAATTCATTAAATGAACTTGGCTTTGAGCTAGCAAAAGAGGTGGTGAAATTTATCGTACCAAAGGTGCTAGAGGGTGAAATTTCGCTAAATCAAAGAGAATTCCTAAACGTAAATATCCCAGCCGTAACAAGCAAAAATTTCAAAGGCTACTCCGTCGTACCAGCTGGCAAACGCACCTACGCCACGCATGCCACGCTTAATCGCAACCCAAGAGGTATTGAGTACTACTGGCTTGGAAATGCTGCGCTTGAATACGAAAAAGGCGAGCCAAGCGACATCAGTAAGGTAAATGAGGGCTTTGCGACGATAACGCCCATAAAACTAAATATGACTTCATACGAGAGCTTGGAGAGCTTAAAAGGGAAATTTGATGCAAAATGATAGATTTACAAGGATAAGATGGCTCTTTGGCGAGGATGGTTTTAGCAAGCTTCAAAGCGCAAAAGTGCTAGTTTGCGGAGCTGGTGGTGTAGGCGGAATGTGCGTAGATGCGCTTGCTAGAAGTGGGGTTGGAAGCATCACTTTAATCGATAAAGATATCTTTGACGTGACAAATCAAAACCGCCAAATTTACAGCGAAAACGTGGGTGGTGTAAAGGTGGAGGAATTTGCCAAAATTTATCCTTGCATCACGCCTATACAGACGCTGATTACGTCTGAGTTTATTGCTGGATTCGACTTTAGTAAATTTGACGTGGTGATCGATGCAATCGATGATATCACTGCTAAGATCGCTCTTGCAAATGCGGTAGATCCTAGCAAATTTATAGCTTCGATGGGTGGGGCAAAAAGGATCGATCCAACCAAGATAAAGGTGGCTAGCGTTTGGAAAACTTCGGTCGATCCACTAGCTAGAAAATATAGATATGAGCTCAAAAGATCAGGCTTTAGCGGTAAATTTGACGTGGTCTTTTCGACAGAAGAGCCACTTTGCAAGCCGCTTGGAAGCTTCATGGGCGTGACTGCTTGCTTTGGACTAAATTTAGCTTCACTGGCTGTTAAAAAGATAGTTGGGCAGTAAGTCAAACATTTATTATCCGAGCAAAATTTCAAATTAAAGCTGGCATTTTTTGGATATAAATTTAATAGCTAGCTCTACAAAATACGAATTTAACAATCCAAGATGAGAATCTATCAAATTTTAAAATTTACGAGCGAGCATATCACGCTTCTAAATTTAGTGGCGAATGTTTATGAGTCCTAAAATTAGTAAGTTGCTAAGGCGAGTGAGTAAGATTTTAAAATTTGTAAAGATAGTAAAATCTATTTTTTTAAATAGAGACTTTGAATTTTAAAAATTTATATAGTTTTCGGATTAAATTTAAAGTAGCCAGCTGCAATTTTAACAGCCGGCTAAAATTTTAGTTTTTATGTATGCGAAGATAGCTATTTAGTGCGCCAACATAGGCTTTTGCGCTTGCCATCATAGTATCTATGTCAAGTCCATGGCCTATTACAGCCGTTTTATCCTCAAACTCGACCTTTACATCAACCTTTGCAAGTGCGTCCTTACCTTGAGAAACGGATGCCACTTTATAGTCTTTTAGCGTGCCACTAATGCCACTAATGCGATCAACTACCTTAAATATCGCATCAGCAGTACCATTTCCTAGGGCTGAGTCGCTGATAATCTCATCATTGTGTTTTATGCTAATTGAAGCACTTGCAAGGCTTCCACCGCTACTTTGAAGAAGAGCCGTGATCTCATAAGCTTGTGGAATTTTTGTAATCTCTTCAGCCACAAGAGCCCTAATATCATCATCAAATATCTCTTTTTTCTTATCAGCTAGCTCTTTAAATTTTTCAAAAGCCTTATTAAGGGCATCGCTATCAAGGTCAAATCCAAGGCTAGCAAGCTTATCTTTAAACGCGTGGCGACCACTATGCTTACCTAAAACAAGAGAATTTTTCTCAAGGCCTATACTCTCAGCGCTAATTATCTCATAGGTCTCTTTATGCTTTAGCACGCCGTCTTGATGTATGCCACTCTCGTGCGCAAAGGCGTTTTTACCAACGATAGCTTTGTTTGGTTGAGGCTCAATGCCTATAATACTAGCAATCAGTCTTGAAGTTGGATAAATTTCTTTTGAGATAATCTCTGTATAAAGTGGAGCAAAAACGTCTTGGCGAGTTTTGATAGCCATCACGATCTCTTCAAGCGCAGCATTTCCAGCACGCTCACCTATGCCATTTATCGTGCCTTCAACCTGCCTTGCACCAGCTTTTATGGCTGCTAGTGAATTTGCTGTAGCCATGCCTAAGTCATTGTGATTATGCACAGAGATTATCGCTCTATCGCCTACAAATTTTACTATTTCACTAATGCGAGCAGTTATCTCTTCAGGATATAAATAACCAACCGTATCAGGGATATTTAAAGTTTTTGCACCCGCATTTATGGCAGCATCACAAATTTCTTTTAAAAAGCTCATTTCGCTTCTACAAGCGTCCTCGCAGCTAAACTCTACATCATCGCAAAAGGTTTTCGCGTATTTTATAGACTCGACCGCACGTTTTATTACTTCATCTGTGCTCATTTTTAGCTTGTACTCCATATGAATTGGGCTTGTCGCTATAAATGTATGAATTCTCTTATTTTTAGCTGGAGCCAATGCCTCGCCAGCTGCCTTAATATCACGCTCAACTGCGCGTGCAAGAGAGCAAACCGTGATATTTGAGGCTTGCTTTGCTATTTGATTTACCGCGTCAAAATCTCCTGGGCTTGCTGCTGCAAATCCAGCCTCCATAACATCCACGCCAAGCCTTTCAAGCTGAAGTGCGATCTGTAGTTTTTCAGCTGTATTCATCGATGCACCAGGGCTTTGTTCGCCATCTCTTAAAGTCGTATCAAAGATTATAATTTTATTCTTATCCATTTTTGTCCTTTTTTGTTTTTATATTTAAATTTGATGAGTTAAATAAAGAGAAATTTGCTACCTAAGTAGCAGCAGTAGAGAGTTTTTGATTTCGATTTTTGGTAAAAATTTACGTGATTTTATGACGCCATTTTCGCTCATTCGCTCTCCTTTTTTTTAGAATTTTTACTAAACATTATAGTGGCTCTTACTATGCCATAAAGCATATAGACGCTCATAACCAAAGTCGCACTCTCAAATGGATATAGATAAAGCATTGAAAATGCAACTACAAGAGCTACTAAAATTCTTATCACATGGGTTTGTTTTAAATTTATTTTTTTAAAGCTTGGATAGCGAATGTTACTAACCATTAAAGCTGCCAAAGTAGCTTCAAGTAGCATCAAGCACCACTCAAATCCCTCTAAAAAAGTATAGTCGATATAAATTCCAACCCAAAGTACGCTCACAATAGCTGCTGATGGTATAGGAAGTCCGATAAAAACATTTGGCTCATATGTACCAGTAGTGACATTGAAGCGAGCAAGCCTGATAGCTCCAAAAACCACAAACATAGCAGCTATAAGTGCTCCAAATCTGCCAAAATTTTTACCAATAGTCAAATAAAATAAAATCGCTGGCGCTACACCAAAAGCAACAAGATCTGCAAGACTATCAAACTCTACGCCAAATTTACTAGTTGTCTTTGTAAGTCTAGCCACACGCCCGTCAAGTCCATCTAAAATAAGCGATAAGATTATATAAACAATGGCTTTAAAATAGTTACCTTGAATAGATGAAATAATACTAATAACACCCAAAAAGGCACTAGCTGCTGTAAATAAATTTGGCAAGATATACATTAGTTGCATTTTTTGTATGTTATTCATCTCTTTTTCCCTCTTCAAAATATCCCAAAAGCGAAGCAGCCTTTACGCTTTCTCCAACACTTACACATATCTTAGTATCTCTTGGTAGGTATAAAATCACCTCACCACTTCCTAAAAAACCAAATTTTCTAGATGCTTTTAGGCTAGTAACATTTGAAATTTCTAAACTTCGACTAAAAGCTCCAGCTATAATTTTCATAACAAATTTTATATTTTCTTTTTCAAAGCGAATAATCGCTCTTTCATTTAAAAATTCTGAAATTTTCATAGCTTGACACAAAAATAAGCCATGTCTTTTGCGTATTTCAGCTACTTTTACATCACTTACAGCCCTTAATGTACCAACATCAAAAAAAGATTTTTTTATAACGATCTTAGCTACTTCATTATTATCAAAATTTGAAGCACTAATCTCTTTTATCTTGCCATCAATCGGCGATAGTAAAGCCAATTTATCATCAGAAAATGGCTCCCTCTCAGGATCTCTAAAAAAATAAAGGCCCAAAAAAAGTAAAATAGCAAAAAGTAGTGGCAATATCCCAAATAGCAAAGATAAAACAAATAAAATTAGAAAAAATAATATAAATTTATATCCTGCTTTCGCGATATAGCCACTCATTTTTATTCCTCTTTTTTGCTCTTTTCGTCTTCTTCTGTCTCTACAAGTCTGCTCTCTAAACTATTTTCGATCTCATAGTTTTTAATGATCTCTCTAACTCTTTTTCCTTCGATTGTTTCTTCTTCATAAAGTGCTGATACCATATTTTCAATAGCACCTTTATAAATTTCAAGCAAACCAAGTACAGCTGTGTATCTTTCATGAAGAAGCGTCTTTACAAACTCATCAACCTTTTCAGCCATCTTATCACTGTAATCTTTGATGCTTTGACCACCATTTAAAAACGTAGCACGTTGCTTTTCAAGTACCATAAGACCAGCAACATCGCTCATGCCATACATACTAACCATAGCTTTTATGATATCAGTCGCACGCTCTAGGTCGTTGCTAGCTCCGGTTGAAATTTCTTTAATAAACACCTCTTCAGCAGCTCTACCAGCCAAAAGCACATCCACTTCTGCTATCAATTCATGCTTTTGCATCATAAATTTATTCTCTTCAGGTGTGTTTAGAGTATAGCCAAGTGCCGCAAGACCACGTGGTACGACTGAGACTTTTGTTACCCTTTTTGCACCTTTTGTTAGCTCAGCTATCAAGGCATGACCGCACTCATGATAAGTGACGATTCTTTTTTCTTTTGGATTTACGCGGCGAGACTTTTTCTCAAGCCCAGCGATCGATCTCTCGACAGCCTCTACAAGATCGGCCTGCTCAACAAAAGTCTTTGACTTACGTCCTGCAAGAAGTGCAGCCTCATTTATGATATTTTCAAGATCAGCACCTGCTAAACCGGTAGTAAGCCTTGCGACATCCTCGATATTTACATCTTTACCAATCTTTACATCTTTCATGTGAACTTTTAAAATGTCGCAGCGTCCTTTAAAATCAGGCTTATCAACAAGTACTTGCCTGTCAAATCTACCCGGCCTTAAAAGCGCAGCATCCAAAACTTCAGGTCTATTTGTAGCCGCTATAACGATGACTGGCGATTTATCCGCATCAAAACCGTCCATCTCAGAAAGAAGCTGATTTAGCGTTTGCTCCCTCTCGTCATTGCCGCCCATCGGACCAGAATTTCTACTTTTACCGATCGCATCGATCTCATCTATAAAAACGATCGCTGGAGCCTCTTTTTTAGCATTTTCAAAAAGATCTCTAACCCTACTTGCGCCAACACCGACAAACATCTCTATAAAGCTTGATGCTGACATAGAGAAAAATGGAACACTAGCCTCGCCTGCAACTGCTCTTGCAAGAAGCGTTTTACCAGTACCTGGAGGGCCAACTAGTAAAATACCTTTTGGAATTTTTGCCCCAAGTCTTAGATATTTATCAGGACTTTTTAGATAATCAACTATCTCTTGAACCTCTTCTTTTGCCTCTTCAACGCCTGCGACATCGTCAAATTTAACTTTTGGTTTTTCAGAATTTATAAGTTTCTTTGCACTTCCTATGCCAAGTATGCCACCGCCAATGTTCTTTTGCATACGACTAGCAATAAACATCCAAATGGCAAAAAATATAAATACTGGGATGATCCATGAAAATATAAGATCACCAAACCAGTTATTTTCGCTATAAACACTATAAGTTATGCCATTTTGCTCAAGTATGCCAATGAGCGTTGGATCATTTATGCGTTTTGCAAGGTAGATAGTTTTGTCACTGCCTATGCCTTTTATGGTAGTTTCAGAGATAGCAACCTCATTTAGCTGCTTATTTTTTAACATATCTTTAAACTCAGAATAAGCTACCATTTTACTCTGGGCATTACCATTTAGCCCAAAAGAGCCACCAAGTCCATCTCCACTAAAGCTTCTAAAAGCTAAAACTATAACTATTGCAAAAATGGCAAAAATAAAAATAGGATTTTTATTAAAAAAACCGTTATTGTTGCCATTATTTTGGTTATTATTTTGGTTATTCATCTATTTCCTTATAAACAAAGCTGCTCCAATCGTTACTTTGTTTTATCTCAATTAGCTCCAAATCCTTAAACGTATCTTTAATCCTATCTTCGTATTTGTTTAAAATTCCTGACAATACCAAGTAGCCGCCTTTTTTAAGCGATTTTTTTAAGTCATTTGAGAGCATAAAAATGACATCAGCGATGATATTTGCTACAACAATGTCATATTTTTGCTCTAAATTCGCGATAGAGCCTGTCCAAATTTTATTAAATTTAATCCCATTTAACTCAGCGTTACTAAGTGAACTTTGTGTAGCTTGCTCGTCTGTATCGCAAGCATCGACCTTGCAACCAAGCTTTGCCAAGGCGATACTTAAAATTCCACTTCCGCAGCCCACGTCTAAAGTAGTATTGCCACTTTTTGCATATTTTTGTAAAAGCTGCAAGCAAGAATTTGTGCTTTCATGGTGCCCTGAGCCAAAGGCTAGAGCTGGGTCAATTATGATATTTGTTACGCCATTAAGTGGCTCTTCCCAGCTAGGTCTAACATAAATTTTATCAACCAAAATAGGCTTAACTGCCTTTTTATATTCACCTAGCCAGTCTTTATTTTCTTTTAAATTAAGAGAAATTTTTAAATCATTTGAAATTTTACGAACACTAGAGAGCCCTTTTGCATACTCTTCAATACCCCAAGCTATATCTTTTAGATCATACTCTTCCCTGATGATGATCTCGTGATCTAGCTCTTCAACACAGGTAACTCCAAAAGAGAAAACTAGCTCTAAAATTTCATCATAAAAATTTGATGTTTTTATGCTTAATTCGTAGAATTTATCTTTCATTAACCAAGAACGTCTTCAAGCTTCTCTTTTAAGACTTGTGGCGTAAAAGGTTTAACGATGTAGTTATTAACACCTGCTTTTAAAGCTGTTATAACTTCGGCTTTTCCGCCCTCTGTTGTTACCATTATGATAGGCATATCAACATATTTTTGCTCAGCCCTTACCTTTTTAACAAGCTCAAGGCCATTCATCTCAGGCATGTTCCAATCAGTGATAAGAACTTCGATACCTTCATTTTGAGTTAAGATATTCCAGGCCTCAAGACCGTGCTCAGCCTCAAGAATTTCTTGATGTCCTAACCTTTGTAAAGTATTTTTTATGATTCTTCTCATTGTTGAACTGTCATCTACAACCAAAATCTTCACATAATATCCTTTTAGTAAAAATTGCCCTATTCTAGCTAATTTAAATTTATAAAAGCTTTAACGCTATCTAAGTAGTTTAAAGGCCTCTTTTAAGTCAAGCAACCCCTCATAGTAGGCTTTCCCAACTATTACGCCACTAATCTCATTTGTGGCTTTTAGCATCAAAATATCATTTATATCACTCACGCCACCACTTGCTATTGTCTCAAGCTTACTATTTCTAGCTATTTGCAAGCTAAACTCAACATTAACTCCGCCAAGCATTCCATCCTTGTTAATATCAGTGCAAATCACAGCTTCCACGCCAACATCTGCAAATTTTCTTGCAAGATCGACTGCTTTTATATTTGAGATCTCGCCCCAGCCTTGCACGGCCACGTAGCCATCTTTTGCATCAATACCAACTACAACTCTATAAATTTCAGCCATTTTTGCTGTAAATTCTGGATCTCTAAGAGCAACTGAGCCAAGGATCACTCTGCTAACTCCAAGGTCTAAATAGCGTTTTATTCGCTCTTCATCTCTTATGCCACCACCCACTTGGACGCTTAAATTTGTAGCCTTTGTAATTTTTTCAATTGTTTTAAAATTTATCGTCTCTCCAGCAAATGCACCGTCTAGATCAACCACATGAAGCCATTTTGCGCCATAATCTTCAAATTTCTTAGCAAGTTCACTTGGCTCGTTACTATAAATTTTTGCACTTTGCATAAGACCTTTGCTTAGCCTAACTGCTTGTCCCTCTTTTAAATCAATCGCTGGAAAAATTTCCATCATAACCTCGCAAAATTCTCTAAAATTTTAAGTCCAGCTTCATGACTTTTTTCTGGATGAGGCTGAAAACCAAAGATATTTTCATGCCAAACCGCACTTGTAAATTCATATCCGTAAGTCGTCTTTGCAAGAGCAAATTTATCATCACAAACCACATGATAGCTGTGTACAAAATATAAATACTCAAGCTCTTTTAGTCCTAAATTTAATGGACTATTTTGCTTAAATTCCAAAGCGTTCCAACCAATGTGAGGTATTTTTAATGACTTATCGAAATTAGCTTCATTAAATTTTACGACCTCACCAGGCAAAAGAGAGAGCCCCTCATGCTCGCCAAACTCAAAGCTTCGCTCAAATAAAAGCTGCATGCCAAGGCAAATACCAATAAAAGCTTTGCCGCTTTTTACAGCTTCTTTTACGGCTTCGTCCATGCCGTTATTTTTTAGCTTTGTCATCGCCTCACCAAAAGCTCCAACGCCTGGCAAAACAATATGCGAATACTCTTTTAAATTTTCAGGCTTACTTACTAAGGCACATTTTTTGTCAAGAATATCAAAAGCATTTATCACACTTTTGATATTGCCCGCACCATAATCAATAATAGCAATCATCTGTTCTCTTGCCTTTTTACGCTAAAAAGATAAAAGCTAAGTGCTACCATCAGCATCGCCACGCCGCCTATTAGATAGATAGCGTTTATGATATTTTCAGGTACAGTAATAGCAAATTTAAAGACTAGCATAAGCGCTTCGATCGCAAGTGCGATGATAATTGAGCCGATAAATCTCACCATCGTCTTATAAATAACGCTATTTTCTTCGTGATTTTTACCTAAAACCTCTTCTTCAAATATCGTCTTAACAAGATCAAAAATGGCAAGAGCCAGCGTTAAAATGATGGTTGATTCAAAAATTTCTTCGACATTTATATGCTCGATACTTTTTGAGATAAAGCTCTTTACCCCGTGCCAAAATAAAAATGCACAAATCATAAAAAGTGATGCACAAAAGAGCGCATAGACTGTCTTTAAAAATCTACCAAAATGCTCCTCGACAAAGCCGCTATCGACCATATTTAGGATATTTTCTAGGCTTATGTCGATGCAGGCGATAAATTTAAGCTCATTTTTTTCATTATAGATAGGCACACTTGCTGTGACGCATAAACCTCCATTTAGGCTTGATGGATATGGATCGCTTAAAACGCATCTTTTCTCACGCACTGCAGTGTAGTAGTAGGCTTTATTTGCGCGGTTTTCGCCCTTTGGAATTTTATACTTCTCATTTAGGCTGATCGAGTCTTCAATCTGCACGCCATTTTCGTCTAAGATATACAATGCGTCAAAATTTTCTATCTCGTGGCTGATCTTGTCAAAACCAGCTTTTATATTCTCTAAACAAACTCCGGGCAGTCTGTTTGGTAAATTTCTACTAAATAGATAGCAGATATACGCCCTTGCCTTGTATCTCGTGTCACTAAATCTCTTAATATCTTTTATAACCAAAATTAGCCTTTTAAATTTAATGCATGATTAAACTCTGGCACGATCACCTTAAGAGCAGGTGCCACCTCGTCATCTTCAAGCTGCAAAAGCCCATTTATCTGTGAATTTAAAAGGGTCAGATCATAAGGCTCTGAATGCGTTACAAAGATCGACTCATATTTTGTTTGCACATCGTCTTTGTTGATAAGTAGCTCTTCATAAAGCTTCTCGCCTGGTCTAAGACCCACAAATTCTATGCCCAAATGCTCTTTGTTTGAAAGAAGAAGCATCTTTTTAGCAAGATCAACGATCTTAACAGGCTCACCCATATCAAGCACGAAAAGCTCGCCACCTTTTGCGATAGAGGCCGCTTGAAGGACTAGCTGACAAGCTTCTGATGTAAGCATAAAATATCTTGTAATCTCTGGGTGCGTGACGCTTAGTGGCCTATTTGCAGCGATCTGCGCTTTAAATTTAGGTATGACAGAGCCGCTTGAGCCAAGGACGTTACCAAAGCGCACGCAAACTATCTCGCACACACCTGCTTCGTTTGAATTTAGTGCGTAAAGCTCACAAACACGCTTGGTTGTGCCCATTATGTTTGTTGGGCGCACTGCCTTGTCTGAAGAGATCATGACAAATTTCTTTACGCTATATTTTTTAGAAAGATCGACTGCATTTTTTGTGCCAAGGATGTTGTTTTTAACTGCTGAGCGAGGATTTAGCTCGCAAAGTGGCACGTGTTTATATGCTGCGGCGTGGATAACAATCTCAGGTTTAAAGTCAGCAAAAACTTCTTCAAAGTCCTTTAAATTTGTGATGTTTACAAGCTTACTGATAGTTCTTTTATCTTTTGTATCTTCGCCTATTTTATAAAGGTTAAATTCGCTGTGCTCAACCATTACAAGCTCACTTACACCAAATTTTAAGCATTGCTTACAAATTTCACTTCCTATACTGCCTCCAGCTCCAGTGACAAGCACTCTTTTATCTTTTAAAAAATTTGAAATAGCTTCTGGATTTAAGTCTTTTGGCTTTCTAGCTAGCAAGTCTTCGATCGAGATATCCTTGATCGGCTCATTTTCGATAAGCGAAAAGAGTTTCATATCTCTTATGCCATATCCAGTTAGCTCATCAACCAAGGCTTGAAGCTCGTCTTGATCTAGCGCAAGCGCAATGATAGCGGTCTTTGCGTCGTAGTCTTTTATAAGGCTTGGTATTTCTTTTTTATCTTGAACTAAAAATCCATCACAATATGTGCCAACAAGGTCACTTCTGCCATCTACCACACCAACTGCGTAGTAGTCAAGATAGCCCTGCTTTAAGCCACGCAAGACGTGAAGCGCTTTTGATGTCGCACCTATAACGATACAAGGCTCACCTTTGTGAGGTTTGTTTGAAAAGTCAAGCACCATGCGTTTTGAAATTCTTAAAAGCCCAACAAGTAAGCATGAAATAAGAAGATCAATGAAAATAACGCTTCTTGGATATGGATTTAAAAAATCTTGAATGATAAAAAATATGATTGTAAATAAAACAGCTGAGCAAACGTGAGCTAAGAAAATTTTTCTTGCTTCATTTAATCCAAAAAACCTCCACGGCACCTTGTAAATTTTAAACATCCACATAAAAAAGAGCTTAAATACGATCAAAAATCCAGCCGTTACAAAAAGCCCTTGCACGTAGATGTCTGGGATGTTTGCGTTAAATCTCAAAAGATAAGCCGCATATATTGAAAACGCAAATATAAAAACATCGCCAGTAAGGAAAAATATAAGCCTTTTTAACTTTGTCGCATGAAACATTTAAGCGTTTTCCTTAACTATTTTGATCACTCTTGCCTGCGCTTCTTCACTCATATCACTACCACTTGGCAAGCAAATTCCTCTTGAAAATAGATCTTCGCTATATCCATCGATAAAGCTTAACGCACCTTTAAATACAGGCTGTAAATGCATAGGCTTCCAAAGTGGACGACTCTCAATATTTTCATCAGCTAGTGCTTTTATAACTTTTAAATGTGTATCTTTTTTAGCAAAAACGCCAGTTGTGAGCCATCTATTGCCACGAGAATTTGGCAGTTCTGGCATAAATTCTAAAATATCGCTAAGCTCTTTTTCATAAATTTCAAATACTCTTCTCTTTTGCTCGACTCTTTTTTCTAAAACTTCCATCTGAGCCACGCCAATAGCGCCTAGGACGTTACTTAAGCGGTAGTTGTAGCCATAGTCTTTGTGCTCGTAGTGAAGTAGTGGCTCTCTAGCTTGAGTGCTATAAAACCTAGCTTTTTCCACAAATTCCTTGTCACCAACTAGCATACCGCCACCTGAAGTGGTGATTATTTTATTGCCATTAAAACTATATGCGCCCATCACGCCAAATGTGCCAAGTGCCTTACCGCCGTAAAATCCGCCAAGTGCTTCAGCTGCATCTTCAACTAAAGCAATGCCCTCGTTTTGGCAAATTTCACAAATTTCTTTCACCTTTGAAGCTTGCCCGTAAAGATGAGTGACGACCAATACCTTTGGCTTTTTAGGTAAATTTGATATTGCTTTTTTAAGTAGTTCTGGGCTTAAATTCCAACTCTCATCGCAGTCTATGAATACTGGAGTTGCTTTTTCATAAAGTATAGGCGAGACTGAAGCCATGAAAGTAAAGCTAGAAGCTAGTACAAAATCACCCTCTTTTACGCCAAGGACGCGAAGTGCTAGGTGAAGCGCCGCAGTTCCAGCGCTTAGTGCAAGAGCATCTTTTGCTCCGGTGTAGCTTTTTATACTTTCTTCAAATTTATTTACATACTCGCCAAGTGGCGCTATATAGTTGCTTTCAAAAACTTTTTTTATATATTCCTGCTCTTTTCCGCTCATATTTGGTGGAGATAAAAAAACCCTATCCATTTCATCCCTTTCGTGATTTTTTGGCGATTTTAGCACTTATTTTTAAATTTATATCTTAGCGCGCTCGCATGCTGGCACGCCGTAAGCCTTTGTGCAATCTTTTATATCTCTAACGACCACACTTCCAGCGCCGATAATGCAGTTGCTGCCGATACTTATGCCTTGAATGACGCTTGAACTTATGCCAACATGCGTAAATTCACCCACGCTAACGTTTCCAGCAAGGGCTGCATTTGGGCTGATGTGAGCAAATTTACCTATCACGCACTCATGCTCTATCACCGCACCAGAATTTATGATAACGCCCTCTTTTATACAAGCTTTTGCGTTTATAACGGCATTTGGCATGACAACTACGCCTTTTTCTATCACGGCACTTTCGCTCACAACCGCGCTTTTATGGATCAAATTTACTATTTCAAAGCCAGTAGCTTCCACCTTTTGGCTGATCTTTTGCCTAGTTTTGTTTTCACCAATAGCTATTATAATGTCAGCTTTTTCAAGCTCTGGGCTAAATTTACGCTCGCTAGCGTCATCTAAAAAAACTATCTCTTCATAGCCATTATCTCTAGCGATGTCAGCGATCACAAGTCCATGCCCACTCGCTCCGTAGATGTAAATTTTCTTAGTTTTTGCCATTAAATTTCTCCGTCGTAGCCTGCCCCTCTTTGCTGACGCCACTTCGTTTTAGTACTTTTTCGATGGTCTGTAATGCGATCTTTACATCAAGCATAAAGCTTAAATTTTTAGCGTAATAGACGTCATACTCAAATTTTTTCTCCCAGCTTATGTCGTTTCTGCCATTTACCTGTGCTAGGCCCGTGATACCAGGGCGCACGTCGTGGCGGTGCTTTTGCGTTTCGTTGTAGATGGGTAGGTACTCGACCAAAAGCGGCCTTGGTCCGATGAAACTCATATCGCCTTTTAGCACGTTAAAGAGCTGTGGTAGCTCATCAAGGCTAAGAGAGCGGATCAGTTTGCCAAATTTACCAAGACGCTGCTCATCTGGCAAGAGCTCGCCATTTGCGTCACGCTCATCGCTCATCGTCTTAAATTTATAAATTTTAAAAATTTTCTCATTTAGCCCTGGCCTTGCTTGCGTAAAAATGACATCGCGGCTTACCTTAAAATAGATAAAAATAGCCGTTGCTATAATGATAGGTGATGTTAAAATGAGCAAAAACAAAGCTCCCAAAATGTCAATCACCCTCTTTAAAAAATTTCTATACATCTATAAATTTCCTATAAATTTCTATATATCTTTTTGCGATTTGCTTCTCGTCAAACTCGCTAACCGCCCAGTTTCTACCGTTTTGCGCAAGTCTAGCACAAAGCTCCTCGTCATCAAGCAAAATTTTTATCTTATCAGCAAGATCATTTGCGTCTTTTACCTTGCATAAAAGCCCATTGTATCCATCCTTTACTGCCTCATTGCAGCCTGTCACGTCACTTGCAACGACTGCTTTTGCCATGCTCATCGCCTCTAAAACCGTTCTTGGAAAGCCCTCTTTGTAGCTAGGAAGTGCTAACAGGTAAGAAGCCTTTAAAAGCTGCGGTATGTCATTTCTAGCGCCAAGATATCGCACCTTGCCACCTTTTAAAAAGCTCTCGTCTGCGGTTGATTTATTACCAGCAAAGCCCTCGCCCACAAAGACAAATTCGCAGTTTTTATATCCATTTAAAATTTCTGCTGCCTCGTAAAATTCACGAACGCCCTTGTGCCACATAGCTCTTGCGATCATCAAAATCACCTTTTTATCGCTAAGATCAGCCGCCTGCGTGATAGCTGGGTCAAATTTAGCAGTATCCACGCCGACACTTTTTATGCGGTACGCCTTGCTTTTATCTATTAATTTTTTTGAAATCATATAATCAGCATCCGAGTCGTTTACAAACACGCAAGCATCGGCCTTTGCAAAGGAAAATTTATAAAGACTCTCCATGACAAAACGCACAGCCTTTGTCTTAATATCATCATCGATATAAAAGCTACCAAGGCCTTCAACTAAATTTATCACATGCTTTATACCAGCGTTTTTAGCGGCAAATGTGCCAAATACATTTGACTTATGAGCGCCAGTTTGCAGCAGGTCCAAATTTAGCTCGCCCAAAATTTGAGATAATTTTTTTGAGTTATTTATCACGGTTAGCGGATTTAGGCTCGCCTTATCAAGCTCGTATGTAACAGCGTGAAAGCTTTTAGCAAGCTCGCCAGTGAAGTCGCCTTTTGGGGCGATAGCAAAAACCTCATGCCCCATATCTTTTAAAGCCTGCATAATAGGGCGTCTAAAAAAGTGTATGCTCATATCAGCGTGGCTTAAAAACCCTATCCTTGCCATTTTTACCTCTTTAGTTTATAAATTTTTGCCGCCCCGTCAAGTATAACTGGCTCAAAAATTTTTGGATCGTACCTTTCAAGTACAAAAAGCTGGATATATGCGCTATTTAAGATGCTTTCATCAAGGATGATAAACCTACCATAATCTCTCATAAAAATGACAGAAATATTTGAACTTTCGTTATTTTTATACTCTTTGACATTTAGCTTGCCAGCCTCGTTGTAATCAGTCTCTATGAAAGATTTAAGAGGCAAGATATTGCCATCATAGATTAAATTTGTGACATCACTTGTGAGCGTAAAACCACCATTTAGCCTAATGCCATTTTCATTTTGAGAGATCGCTCTTGTGACGATAAAAAGGCCATTGTTTAAATTTTTACCGCTTTTTAGATCGATCTTGCTAAACTGCAAAATGGTTGGAAAAATACCAAGCATCCTATCTGGAAGATAGTAATAAATCTCCCTTGTCTTTGCTGGCAGGCTAAGATTTGCCTCTTTTATATCGCTAAAAAACTGATCGATGCTTTCATTTCTCTCTTTTAAAATTTGAGCCAAATTGCCATTAAATCTCTCTTTAAAATTTCTCTCTGTATACTCAACATCAAGCCTTGCCATATTTGCCGAGCTCATCTCATCGCTTCCAAGCGCAAAACTCACGGCAAAATTTTCACGCCCAAGGTGCTTTCCGCCATCAATTAGCGTCTTAACATCGCTGTAATATCTGATCGGATATCCATAGTCCCACCACGCAACCACGTAGTCCTCGCGTCCTGCGATACTTTTTAGCTTGTTTAAAATTTCAACCTCTTTGTGCACAAAAACCGGCTCAGCTTTGTAACCATAGATATGAATGAGCGCTGGAGTTAGAGCGAGCACGGTTATAAAAGCTCTCGCAAGATTTAGCACCGCTCCTTTTAGCTTTAAATTTAAAAGTATAAACTCCACCAAATAGCCAAATCCAAGTGCCATGATAGGCACAGCATAAATAGTAAATCTAAGGCCACTTTTAAAGGCTAAAAAGCCAAGTGCTAGCATACCAAGCGAGACGGCAAACGAGCGGTGTTTGTAGCAAAAAAGAGCAACGCCAGCAAGTGAGATCAAAAATGTGATGACATTTGCGCTGATCCTCTCGCAAAATAGCGTAAAATCAACGATACTTGACTCTTGGATAGTTTGATTAACATTAAAAAAGTGAAAACTCATACCGCCAACTTCAGGCGCATCTCTAAAGACGTAGAATTTAAGCTGAAAGATTATCGGATTTAGTCCGCCACGAATTACAAAAACAATAAAAACAACTGCCAAAATACCAAGAGCAAATTTTAAATTCATCACCTCTTTTTTAAAAAGACAAAACGCATAAATAGCGATGATAGCAATAAATTTAAGCATTAGATCAAGGTTCGAAATAGCAAGTAGAAGCAGCAAAATTTCAAGATAAAAAAGAGGATTTTTCCTATCAAAAATGAGTGTGTAAAACAAAAATAACGCCGTTAAAATGCTAATAAGCGAAAACGCGCTCGCATACCACCACATATAAATAAGCACGCTTAAGGGTGCGATTATTAGGCTATTTGCGTCCTTTTTCTCAAGCACTCTAACAAGCCCCCAAACGACAAAGACGCTAAGTGGGATGATGAGCATATCAGTATCGTAGTAGCCTGCCATAGTGCGGTTGTAGTAGCTATTTGCGACCACTGCAAGAAGTGCAGCGATAAAGCCAGCAATTTTTAGCTTATACTCATTTGCGATTAAGATAACTGGCACAGCCACAAGCGATGAGAAAAATACGCTCATATAAATCATCGCCGTCTCAAGCTTGACACCTAGAAATTTCACGATCCAGTAAGTAAGCGTCGAGAGCGGATAGCCATAGTAGCTAAGGTCGTTTTCTTGGTGAAAGCCAGCCAGCATGTCCCTTGCACCCTCGGCAAATGCGTAGCCGTCGTTTGTGCTAATCATCAGCTCGTTGTTCCAGAAAAATACCGGATATTCACTCGCCCAAAAGATCCAGTAAAGCCTACAAACCACGCTAAAAAGGACTGCGACAAATATCATCAAGTATAAAGAGTAATTTTTAAAAAATAAATTTCTATTCATTAGGATTTTCCAAAAAATTTATAAGCTCGCTCGCTATGTTTTCACTATCAAAAAATTTAGCCCGATTATACGCAACATTTTCAAAATTTTGCCTTATTTCAGGCGCATTAAGCACCTTTATCATCGCCTCTTTCATCGCATTTTCGTCATCAACAGGCACTAAGATGCCAAACTCACTCTCGCCCAAAAGCTCCTTTGCGCCGCTCTTGTGCTCGGTTGAGATGATAGTTTTCTCGCATGCTAGTGCTTCAAGCAAGACGTTTGAAAAGCCCTCAAAACGCGAAGCACAAAGCAAGCAAGAGGCGTTTTTTATGTGCCTAAAAGGATTTTTATCAGTGCCAAGAAGCCTTACTCGATCACTAACGCCAAATTTATCTATCAAATTTTGTAGCTCGTCCCTCAAAGGCCCCTTGCCAAGGATGCCAAGCGTGGCGCGAGGGTCGTTAATGGAGGCGATTATTTTTATTAGCATGGCTTGATTTTTACCGCTATCAAGGCGGCCGATATTTATGAAAAATGGACTAAAACCACTCTCAAGCGACTCATCTTTTAGCAAATTTATAGTTTTTAGATCAAGAGCGTTGTAAAGTACCTTTGTTTTTGCCTCGCTCATGCCAAAATTTCGCACTAGATCATCTTTGTTGCCAGCTGCATTTGCGAGGATTAGATCAGCCTTTTTATAAAGATGAGTGAGTAAAAATTTATTAACCCTGCCGCTTAGATCGTCTTTATATAAGATAGATGGACAGCTTCTCTCACTGATAACTAGCCTCTTTTTAAAGCCCAAAATTCTAGCAAGCCCAGCAATATAACAAGGGCGGTTCATCAGCACAAACTGCGTGTCAATGCCTAAATTTTGACAAAGCTTTTTATACTTAAACGCGAGCATTGGCATCGCTAAAAAGAGCCTTGCAAGCTTCTTTAGCCCACTTTCATAAGGATCGCTATTTTCTATAAAGTGGATTTGCACCTCACTTGGGATCTCGTAAGCGATGACCTTGCTCATTAAGATGAGATGAACTTCATATCTTTTAACCAAAAATGGCAGCAAATTTGCCACATTTCGCTCAGCCCCACCAGGCCCCATCGAGTATAAAAAAACGGCTAATTTTTTCACTTGCTAACAACCTTTTTTATAAATTCTCGCCACTGCTTGATGATATTTTCTTTGCTAAATAAATTTGCACTTTCGCTGGCATTTTTTGCTAGTTTTTTCCTTAAATTTTCATCTTTTAAAAGCATCTCAAGCTTTCCTTTTAGATCATCGCTGTCGCCATTTTTAAAGATAAGTCCGTCTGTGTCGTCATTTATAAGCTCTCTTGCACCCACGGTGTCGCTACTTAGCCTAGCGCAACCAAAAGCGCCTGATTCTATTAGCACATTTGAAAGCCCCTCGCTTCGTGAGCAAAGAGTGAAAATTTTTGCCTCGCTGTAAAGTTTTGTGACATCACTCATGTGACCTAGAAATTTGATATTAAGCCCTAAATTTGACGCCATTTGCTTTAGCTGCGCCTCCTGCCTACCACTGCCTGCGATCTTTATCTCCCAGCCATCAAGCAAGCTCTTATCCGCCTTGCTAAGCGCCTCAAAATAGATATCATAGCCCTTTACCGCCTCCAGCCTTGCCACGCTTAAGATGACATTTTGCTTCTCACAAATTTCAGGCACATCGATAAAAAGTGGATTGTGGATGATCTCGCAGTTTTTAGCAAATTTATAGTAGTCGTAGTCACTTTTGCTTAGCACGCTTAAGCCATCTACAAATTTATACGAAAAGTCACGCATAGCGCTTGCGATTTTGCTTTTTAAGTAGCTATGCTCGTGGTGCTCGGTTGCTATTAGTTTGCTCTTTAGCCCCAAATTTGCCAGCACGCAAGCGACATTTGTCCAGTCGATAAAGCTAATTATCAGATCAGCTTTTTGCTCCTTAAAAAGCGCTCTAAGAGCCAAAATTTTCTTAAATTTCAAAGCCAGCCCAGAGCCACTCACATTAAGGTTTATGATCTTTATCTTTTCACTAAATTTATAAAGTCCAAGATCCTCTTCAAGCAGGGCGATAGTGATCTCATTGTCCTTGCAAAGCTCGTTTGCAAGGACATTTAGCACGCGTTCAGCCCCACCATTTCTAAGTGCGGCGATGACAAAAAGAATTTTCACTTCACACCTCCAAGCCTTAAAAGCTCCAGCCATTTTTTATAAATTTGCTCCACGCTAAACTCATCAAGCCTAGTCCTTGCATTTTTAGCAAATTCGCCCATTTTTGCTTCATCTTGCAGCATTTTTGCAAGCTTCTCACTCATCTGCCTATCGTCATTTACCTCGCAAAGCAAGCCATCAAAGCCATCTTTTATAAGCTCTTTTGCCCCGCTAGTTTTTGTCGCAACCCTTACGCAGTCATAGTTTATAGCCTCTATCAAAGTGTTTCCAAGACCCTCGAAATTTGAGCAAGAGATCAGCACCTTTGCTCTTTTATAAAGTGAGGCGATGTCGCTAACGTTGCCTAAGAATTCGACATCAGCGTCCAAGCTCTTGGCTAAATTTTCTAAATTCGCTCTCTCGCCACCATCTCCAGCAACGGCAAATTTATAGCCGCTTTGTTTTAAGTTTGCAGCCACTCTTACAAACATTTCGCAGTTTTTTATCTTATTTAGCCTGCCAACAAAGATAACTAAATTTTCTTTATCAAAGCTCTCACTGCGTATCTCTTCAAAGAGTGGGTTATAAATTTTCATCACATTTTTGCAAAATTTCGAGTAATGCCCTAGATCCTCGTCGCTTAAGACACTAAGTGCGTTTGCAAATGGGTAGCTAAGGCGTCTTAGCACCTTAAAAATGGCTCTTTTTGGCGCAAGGTAGTTTGTGTGCTCGCTTATTATTATAGGCGTTTTTAACCCAGCTGAGCTAAAGAGCACCAAGGTATTTACGGCGTCTAAAAATGATATCACAGCGTCAAATTTGCCTTCTCTTATGAGCGCTCTTAAGGCAAGCACCTTTAAAACTCTCTTTTTTAAATTTCCAAAAAACCCAAGCTCATCAGCCCCAACGCCTAAATTTATGAGCTTTACGCCACTTGCTAGCTCGTAAAATGGCTCGTCCTTGTCAAATTTAACAAGGCTTACATCGTGATCCAAGCTAAATCTTGATGCGATCACCGCACAAACTCGCTCCGCACCGCCACTTCTAAGCGTTGATGTGACAAATAATATCTTCATACGCCAAACCTTTGCTTTATCTTTACTCTAAGCCTTGAGAGTGCTGGTAAAATGCCACTTGGAAGCGGACTAAGCAAAAAAAATATAAACGCCTCTTTGCTAAATTTAATGCTAAGACTCTTAAAAATACAGCTTAGCATCAGCCCATATTCGCCTGCTATTTTGGCGTAGTAAGCGGCGTTTTTATACTGCATAGCTAGAAATTTTGGCTCATTTTTTATAGCGATGTCGTAGTGCAAATTTGCTGTTTTGATGTAAGCGTTTGCAACGTTTAACGCGTGCTTGCCGGCATTTAGCGTAGCACTGTCGCTTCTTGCGATACGGTAGATGTAAAGTGGTTTTTTAAGATAAAAGACATTTTTTTCAAAAAAGCGGATGTAAAGCTCATTTTCGCCGCCAAAACTGCTCTCATTAAACCTAAAATCATCTATAAATTCGCGCGAAAAAAGTTTAAAATACTCGCCATTTATCCGCCCACAGTGATAATCAACCTTGCTCATCGCCCCACTCTTGTTATATGGGCTTCTACCGGCCACGACCTCGGTCATCACACCATCTTTTTCGCAGATAGCGTCTGCAAAAACGCACGAATACTCGCCATTTTTTAAAATTTCATAGCACTCAGCAATCGCCTCTGGCAAAAGCTCATCGTCATCGTCAAGCAAGCAGACAAACTCGCCTGTTGTGTTGTCAAAGCCGTTATTTTTGTTGCCGTTTGGGCTCTTTTTATGAGTGCTGTTTTTTACAAATTTGATCCTTGCGTCGTTAAAACTCTTGCAAATTTCACTCGCACTCTCGTCATCACCGTCGTCTGTTACTATGATCTCTAAATTTTTATAGCTTTGAGCTAGGGCGCTTTTTATGGCTTTTTGTAAAAGCTCTGGACGCTTATAAGTCGCGGTTACGATGCTGATTAATGGCTCGCTCATTTAGCCCCTTTTAAAAATTCTCTCATAGCCTTGAAGCTTTTCAAGACGTGAGAAAAGTATAAATTTAATTGTCTTGATGCAGGCCTTTAAATTTGCGCTATATCCCCTCTCAAGGCGTTCACCCTCGATGTTTGAGCCACTAAGATCAGTTGGATGCGAAAAAAGGTCGCAAAAATACATCTGCATATCATTAACGCCAAGCAAATAGTCCCAAACATCGGTCGTACAAAGCGCACGCTTATGAATTTCAAGCAAATTTTTAGCACTTTTTTTAGTTAGCACATAAGCCCCTGCTCTATAAATGCTTGAAAATGAGTGCTTTGAGACCTGCCAAAGCGGCTTGCTTAGGCTGGTATCCACCTTTTTGCCAAAGGCGCTAAACCTGCCCTCTAGCCCATCTTGCATGCCACATATCAGCACGCTATTTTCAGGCATCTTGCTAGCTGCCAAAAAGGCCTCTTTTATGTCCTCATCACCCCCTATCACGTCGTCTTCAAATATAAGGGCAAATTTCGCCTCGCTTGCCAAAAACGCTTCGTAGGCTTTTACGTGGGAGAGCGAGCAGCCAACTTCTGCTGGGCTTAAAACCTTGCCGTAAGCTTTAAATGATGGCGAAATGATCTTGTAGTACTCCCTTGCATTTAGCTCCCTGCCATCGACTGCGTCTATTAGCTTAAAGCTATCATAAGAGCTAAATTTCTGCTGCAAAAGCTCGCGCCTTTTGGTATCTTTAGCCAAAGAGATCAAATAAATTTCATTCATTTAAAACCTTTTAAATTTTTTTAAAATTTTACGCCAAACTATGCCTCGCTCGTAAGCATTAAAAAACAAAAAATATCCCAAAACATAAGCTGCGCCGGCGTAGATCGCAGCAAAGATAGCAAATTTTAGCCAGTTATTTAGGCTCACAAAGTCCTTGCAGGCAAACATCGCAAGCACGCATAGCGCAAAAACGGCTAAATTTTTAAAATAAACCCCGTAAAACGTGGTGAGTTTCACCTCTAAATTTAAAGCGGCATTTATGAGGTCAAAGCCAAGAATTCTTATGCTATAAAAAACGGCTGCGACGACGACGATGCCATAAACTCCGTAGTCACTAAATTTAAGCAGTGCGATCTGCGCTATGATCGTGCTAACGCCAAGGATAGTGTTGGCAATGGCTGGTCGGCGAAGCTTGTTTGTCGCGCTATCAAGGTTAAAAAGCGAAAAAACAAAGCTTATAAAGACGATCGGCACAAGCGTGATCATCGAGACATTGTAGATAAATTTGACCTCATCTGCGCTTTTAAAAGGTAGCCAAAGCGTGTAAAAATCAAGCCCAAAAACGACGAAAAATGCGGCTGGAGAGCTCATCACAAAGGCGATCACCTTCATTGAAAATTTGGCCTCTTTTATGAGGTCAGTGATCAAATTTTTAGAGTAAAGCTCGACAAATTTTGGCGCAAAGATACCGCTAAGCTGCGCTACAAAGCTCTCCAGTATGATAGGGGCGGCCTTGGCGACTGAAAGAAGGCCAGTGGCGTTTGCACTTACAAAAATGTTGCAGATAAAAAGATCCATGCCTGTTAAAAGTATGCGATTTAGCGCATTAAAACTATTCCAAATGCCAGAGCTTAAAAGCTCTTTGATCTTAGAAAAGTCAAATTTACTAAGGCTAAATTTTAGCTCTGGTGTGATGCGAGCCGACATAAAAATGGTGCTAAAAAAGACAAAAAGGCTAGCAACTAGCGCTGAGATAGCGATGTAAGAAATAAATGGCTTAAAAAAATAAAAAAGTGCGACGATAAGGGCTGCTAGGATCGCGCTTGAGATGGCGTTTCTGATGGAGAGTAGATAGAGCTTGTTTGTCACAAAGGCACAAACCGTTAAAACGCCGTTAAATAGCCCAACGCAGAAATTTATAAAGTAAAAAACAAGGGTCATTCTCACGTCAAAGAGTAAATTTTCAGGGACATTTAAAAAGCTTTGCAAATTTAGTATGAAAACAGAGCTAAGCACCACGACAACGGCGCAAAAGAAGATATTTACAACAAGCACTGATGAGTAGTAGGTGTTTGCAAGGCTTAGGTCTTTTTTATGCCACGCATGAGCGACAAAGCGGCCGCTCACTGAGTTTATGGCTACACTTACGACTGCGGCATAGCTAACGATGGCGTTGCTAAGGCCTACAAAGCCAAATGCCTCGTTGCCAAGGCTTTTTAGGATAAATGGCGTAAGAAAGAAATTTATGCCCATTGATACGACAAAAACGACGATCGAGCTTATTAGATTGATTAGCATTAGACTTTTAACCTGTAAATTTTTACGCCACTTGAGATAATAAATGGCTCAAAGTATTGCTCATCGGCTCGCTCAAATATAAAAAGCTGCACAAGAGCTGAATTTAGGGCATTTTCATCAACTAAAACCACGCGCGCATAGTCCTCTAAAAATAAAACAGAAATTTTCGCCTTTTTGTCAATTAGCTTCTCATCTACACGTAGTTCTTTACCAGAGCCTTTTATCTTATAAAAGGACTTTACCGACACTTTTTCGCCGTTTTGTGTGATAAATTTTGGCTCTTTTAGTGGCAAGATATAGCCATTTCCAAGGTCTATGCCAGCCTCGCTAACGCTATTTATAGGGCTAATGTAGTAAAAAAACTCTTCTTTTGGCTTCTCGCCACTCATAACGTCGATGTAGCTATATCTAAAGACATTTGGGGCGATATCTATCATATCTGGCACAAGATAGTAAAAAACCTCTTTTTTTGCCATTGGCAAAGTGAAATTTGCGCTTTCAAGCTGGCTTAAAAAGAGGTTTAGATCGCTTGTATTGTGATCTTTTAAAATTTCTTCTAGCACTCTACTTTTTTTCTCAAACGAGATGTCGTTGTACTCGCTCACTACTCTGGCTAGCTTAGCTGAGATTGTCTCATCTTTTCTTAAGGCAAGGCTAACAAAGTAGTTATTCTCGCCGCCTTGCCTACCAGGATCATTTAACGTCTTAACATCGGCAAAGTATCTTATCGCATATCCATAATCCCACCACGAAAACACGTAGTCATCGCGCTTGGCTACCTTTTTTAACTGATCAAGCGCTGTTGCCTCTTCATGCGTGATCAAAGTATGAGGTCTATAAGAGTAGGCGATATCTAAATTTGGAGCAAGCGCAGCAGCCGCAAAGATAAAAAAGGATAAATTCTTAAGAGAATTTCTAAGATCAAATAAATTTAAAAAAAAGTGCAAGAAATACCCAAAACCAAGTGCAATAAGTGGCGTTATATACATAGCAAATCTAACTCCGCCAAATAGCGATAAAGCGCCAAGTCCAAGTAGTGGCAAGCTAAGTAAAAATGGGCGAAATTTAAAACAAAGCACTAAATAACCAATCGCTGCAGCCAGCAATATAAGGATATTTCCAGCCATGAAATAGACAAAATATAATGGGCTAGCGCTTTTTACCTCATCAATTAGCGTGTATTCACTTATAAAGTAAAATTTACTTGCAACCTCTGCGCTGCTTTTTAAAACGTAACTGCCAATCTTTGAGATGATAAAATCAAAACCACCAAAATAGATAAAAACAGCTAGCATAATAGCTAGAAAAATGCTCAAATTTCTAGGCGAAAGCAGTTTTTTATATTTGCAAAAAATGGCGTAAAATAAAGTAATGACCACTAAATTTAAAATCAAAATTTTATTTGCAATGAGTGGATCTTTTGAAAAAATATTAAAGCTAACGATGCTTATAAACATAAAAAATATCACTTGGTAGTTTTCTGTCCTGCTTCGCATAAAAGCAAGCGTGTAGAGAAAAAAGATAAAGATAATGTTTAAAATAAGAGCATAAGAGCTTTGATACCACCAAAGATAAAGCGATACAAAAAGCCCTGGTAAAACGATAAATTTTTGTTCATTTGTGTTTAAAAGCCTGATCAAAAGATAGATGATAAAAAGCGCAAACGTGACATTTAGCATATCGCTATCAAAGTAACCAAGCGACGTTCTTACAAGATAGCCTGGCAATATCGCGCTCATAAATGCCGCCACAGCCCCAGCTTTTAGAGCTTTAAACTCATTTGATATCAAGATAACTGGAAGCGAGATAAGTGGTGCTAAAAACGCACTCATATAAAACATCGTACTTTCGATCTTGAAAGGAAAAATTTTACAAATATAAAAAACTATTGTTGAGATTGGGTGATTAAAGGGACTAAAGTCATTTTGCTGGTGAAAGCCAGCCAGCATATCTCTAGCGCCCTCTGCGTAATAATATGCGTCATTTGTCGTAAGCATAAATTCGCCATTAAAGTAAAACTCTGGCATATCCTTTGCCCACAATACCCAAAGCATCCTAGCTGCAAATCCAAACAGATAAGCAACTAGAAAGATAAGTAAAATTTTACAATTTACGCTTACTTTGTGCACTAAATTCCCTACAGCCTAGCGTCAGCCTCTGGGTAGATATTTTTTATATCATAAACCAAGTGGCCTTTTAGGTTGAGCTTTTTAAATTCATTGTGAGCTACGGCGATCACGATGCAGTCGTAGTCGTCTAGGTTATACTCTTTTACTAGATCAAAGCCGTACTCATGTTTTACCTCAGCGCTATCAGCCCAAGGATCAGTCACATCGACCTTGCAACCAAAGTCTTTTAGCTCATCAACCACGTCTATAACGCGAGAGTTTCTTATATCTGGGCAGTTTTCTTTAAATGTCATGCCAAGAACAAGCACGCGCGCTTTGTTGATAAGCACGCCTTTTCTTATCATTAGTTTTATCACTTGATCGGCTGCGTATCTGCCCATATCATCGTTGATGCGGCGACCTGCTAGGATCATTTCAGGGTTGTAGCCTACCTCTTGAGCTTTGTGAGTTAGGTAGTATGGATCTACGCCGATGCAGTGACCGCCGACTAGACCTGGGCGGAAATTTAAGAAATTCCACTTAGTACCAGCAGCCTCAAGCACGTCTATGGTGTTGATGTGAAGCTTTTCAAATAGCATCGCAAGCTCGTTTATAAAGGCGATGTTGATGTCGCGCTGGGTATTTTCGATGACCTTTGCAGCCTCTGCTACTTTGATGCTTGAAGCTTTGTGAGTGCCTGCTGTGATGATCGAGCGGTAAATTTCATCGACCTTATCAGCGATCTCTGGAGTTGAGCCGCTTGTGATTTTTTTGATTTTAGTTACGGTGTGCTCTTTATCGCCTGGGTTTATGCGCTCTGGAGAGTAGCCGCAGAAGAAGTCTTTGTTAAATTTAAGCCCACTTTTTTCAAGAAGTGGCACGCAAATTTCTTCTGTAACGCCTGGATAAACAGTGCTTTCATAGACCACGATATCGCCCTTTTTAAGCACTTTTGCCACACTCTCAGTCGCTTTTACGACTGGAGTTAGATCAGGGCGCTTGTTCTTATCTATCGGAGTTGGAACGGTCACGATGAAGAAGTTGCAACTTCTAATATCATCTAAATCTAGGCTAAATTTCATGCCATTATCGATCGCTTTTTTCATCTGCTCGCTGCTAAGCTCAAGCGTTCTATCATACCCACTTTTAAGCTCCTCTATACGCTTTGTGTTTACGTCAAAGCCTACTACTTCGTACTTTTCGCTAAAAGCTGCTGCAAGTGGAAGCCCCACATATCCAAGTCCTACTACTGCTATTTTCATTTATTTTTTCCTTTCTTTTTTGCTTCTATCTTTTTTACGCGTTCATACATTCTTATTTCCGCACTTACACCTTTTGGAATTATGATTCTAATAGGGCTAACGCCTGGTAAAATTTTAGTGAATTCATAATAGACCCGCCTCTTTTTATTTCCGTCCTTGCATAGCATCATCGTTTGCGCTAGCTCATCCCCGCCGTTAAATTCGTAATAAATCCCGTGTGCGTCTTCTTTTTCCTCGAGCTTTCCACCGAGCAAAAAGGCGAAGTTGCAGTCGATTTCTATCTCTTTAAAAAATGCGACTTCGTATTTAAAATAATCAGGCGGCATCTTTGAGATAGGTAGCTCAAAGATATTTTCCTCGGTTTTTGGCGCGTTTTCGCCTGCTAAAAGTGCAAAGGGAAGCACGCAAGCTGCGATAAAAAGTAAAAATTTTCTCATACCTTTACTCCGATTTGAAAATACTTAAATCCATGCTCGGCTAAAGCTTTAGCGTTATACTGGTTGCGTCCGTCAAATATGACAGCATTTTTTAGCCTCTCTTTGATCTCCATAAAATCAGGCGATCTAAACTCGCTCCACTCAGTCACAAGCACCATAGCATCGGCGTTATCAAGAGCGTCATATTTATTTTTGGCGTATTTTATATCTAAATTTGGCATATATTTTTTAGCTTCTTCGCTCGCTTTTGGATCGTAAGCGACCACTTTTGCGCCAGCCTCGTCTAAAAGCTTTATCAAAGTTAGCGAGCTAGCCTCTCTCATATCATCGGTATTTGGCTTAAACGCAAGCCCCCAAAGTGCGATCGTCTTGCCCTTTAGATCGCCGCCAAAAAAGTTATAAATTTTATCAAATAGAACTCTTTTTTGAGCCTTATTTCTTGACTCGACCGCGTTTAAAAGCTCTGGCTCAAAGCCATTTTGTCTAGCTGTGTAGATGAGCGCCTCGACGTCTTTTGGAAAGCAGCTACCACCATATCCGCAGCCTGGGTAGATGAAGCTATATCCGATCCTTGAGTCGCTGCCGATGCCTTTTCTCACTAAATTTACATCAGCGCCCACGCGTTCGCAGATATTTGCTATCTCGTTTATAAAGCTTATTTTGGTTGCCAGCATCGAATTTGCAGCGTATTTTGTCATCTCGGCTGATTTTACATCCATGCAAATGAGCCTGTCGTGATTTTTCATAAATGGCTCATAAAGCTCCCTCATCACGCTAAAGCCCCACTCGCTACTAGCTCCGATAACAACGCGATCTGGCTTTAAAAAGTCCTCAACCGCCGCACCCTCTTTTAAAAACTCTGGATTTGAGACGACTTCAAATTTAACCTCTACATTTCTCTTTTTAAGCTCAGCCTCGATCACCTCATGCACCTTGGCTCCAGTGCCCACTGGAACGGTTGATTTATCGACAACTATTAGCGGTTTGCTTAAATTTTCTCCGATTGACTTGGCAACTGATAGGACATATTTTAAATCAGCCTGCCCATCAGCACCCATAGGTGTGCCAACTGCGATAAATAGCACATCTGCATGCTCTAGCGCCTCTTTTATCTGCGTGCTAAATTTAAGCGAGCCATTTTTGTAGCACTCACTCACGATATCAGCAAGCCCTGGCTCATATATCGGCACGACGCCGTTTTTTAGCGCCTCGATCTTTTTGCTATCGACATCGACGCAGATCACGCTGTTGCCCATTTTCGCAAAGCATGCACCACTTACTAGCCCAACATATCCAGTTCCAATTACTGCTATTTTCATGCTTATCCTTAAATTCTCTTTTCCCACTCAAGGGCGGTTTTTATGATGAGCGCTAGATCGTCTCTTTTTGGCTTCCAGCTTGTTAGCGAGCGAAGTTTGCTTGCGTTTGAGATAAGGATAGCTGGGTCGCCGTCCCTTCTTGGCGCATTTAGCACTTTAAAATTTACTCCACTTACTTTTTTTGCGGTCTCGATGACCTCTTTTACGCTAAATCCCCTGCCATATCCCACATTAAAAGTTTCGCTACCATTTTGACCGATATACTCTAGCGCGCTGATGTGAGCGTCTGCTAGGTCGCTAACATGGATGTAGTCTCTAACGCATGTGCCATCTTTTGTTGCGTAGTCATCACCAAAGATACCCATGCTATCGCGCTTGCCAAGGGCTGTTTGCACGGCTACTTTGATAAGGTGCGTGGCATTTGGATAGTTTTGACCGATAAGTCCCTCTTCGTCTGCGCCTGCGACGTTAAAATAGCGCAAAATCGCAAATTTGAAATTTTCATTTGACGCAGCATAGTCTTTGATGATCTGCTCGCTCATTAGCTTGCTTCTGCCGTATGGATTTATCGGATTTGTAGCTGTCGTTTCGCTCACCTCCGCCACGTCTGGCTCGCCATAAACTGCAGCAGTTGAGCTAAATATAAATTGATTTACGTTATAAGTTTTTGCATATCTTAGCACCCTTGCGACATTTGCGGTGTTGTTTAGATAGTATTTTAGCGGCTCGCTCATACTCTCAAAGACCTCTATAAACGCTGCAAAATGGATGATCGCATCAAATTTACCACTTGCAAAAATTTGGCTCAAATCATCCTCTAAATTTGCGTTTATAAATTTGAAATTTCCTATCTTTTGGAGTGCCTCAAGTGCTTTTTGTGAGCCTTTGCAGAGATTGTCGATGATAGTTATCTCATCTTTACCTTGCTTTAAAAGTGCTTTTACTACGTGGCTGCCGATATATCCAGCTCCACCTGTTACTAAAATTTTCATCATCTATCCTTATTTTCTAAATAATCCTTTATATCTTCTATGTCTTTTATAGCATTAGAAAAATCATTCTGAAATTGTGGAGAAATTGTAGCATGAGAAGATGCATTGCCAACAATATCTTTATGCCACACCAAATTATGCAGTAGTTTATTAATCTCTTGTAAATTTTTCTCTTGTTGGCATATTATATCATTAATCTTGCTTTCATTGGGATTATTTACATCCAATTTATTTTTAATATCTAATATCAATTTATGTGGTTCAAGAAAAATACTTTTATATTGCAATTCTAAAAAATTTTTCATCATATTATGTAGTTTCCCATCGCGTCCAATACAAAAATCAATCTGCATTTTACAAACCATACTCTCTAGCTCTTTACGCAAGTTATTGCCACATTCATCCAGTTTGCCATCATTTAACTGTTTTTTTGCTTCCATTAAAAAGCTATTATCTGAATAATTAAACAATACGTTATTATCATTATTCACAGCATACATAAAAATCAAATTCCAATCAGTATGACATATTTGTTGTTTGTTGTAATGATGCTTGATACGCTCTTGTAAGTGTTTTAGAAAGAATATGTCATGAGTAAATATAAAAACCTGATAATCACTAAAATTATCCAATATATAATCAATAATCTTTGTTCTATTTGACATATCCATACTAAGCAAAATATCATCTAGCACTATTAGTTTTAGTATATTTGGATTGTCCTGAGGTAACTTCTCTTCTTTAATTGACACAAAAAACATCATTATAGAAATTAGCTTTAATCTAGCCTCGTTTATTTTAAATTTAAAGTCCTTAAAGCCATTTATTTCAATGTTGATTTTAGGTTCTTGTAATATTATTCCTTCTTCGGCAGGGTGTAGCTCTGCACGAAATCCTTCTTTTTCTTCTATCTTAAACGATATTTTTAAATCGCCTTGAATTTTACTTAGATTATCATTGATTAAATTTTCGAATTTATTTAAGCTATCCATCAACTTATTATTAATATCTTCTGTATTTATTTTTGAGCTATCATTTTTAAATTTATTAACTTCTATATTAAGTTCACTAAATAAATCAAATTTTTCTACAAAGTATTTCTTTAAAATATCATAAAAATTACCCTCTAATATTTTTAGCAATTTATTATGATTGATAAAATGCATAAATTTAGCAGATGCTCCACCTATTATGCTCAAATTATCTATGCCGTCCTTTGAAATTTTTATAGAACCGCCATTATCAAAAGTTAAATTTAATACAGCATCTTTTTCGTTGTGGTTACATAAATTTTCATTTGGATTATTATGGTCAAGTTTTTTACAAAAATCGCAATCATTGCCCTGAATAAGAATTTTATGTATAGTATGTAAAGCATAATACAACGAGCTTTTTCCGCTTCCATTTTCTCCAAAAAGAATTATATTTTTACTATTCGCATTAAAACAACTTTTTTTATGAAATTTAAAATTATTAATCTCTAATTCTTTTATTTTCACTCTTTATTCCTTAAAAAATTATCTATGGTTGCTTTTATCTCTTTTTCCCTATTTATCATCAAACTTTCATCCCAATTCTCTATCTTATCTGCTATATATTCTTTTAATTCTATAATTGAGGATTTTCTAAAAACTTGTTGCCTAGAATGAATGCTTTTTTTTCTACTAAGATATGATAAACGATCAGCAACTAAGTAATTGCCGATATTTCTTGGATTATCACCAATACTATCAATAAAATATTCAGAAATCAATCCCTGCCCCCATCTTTCATATAAATATATAAGTAAAAATCCCTTTTTTAACTTACCATAAAATTCCAATTCTTTATTTGGCATTTCATATTCATGCGAATAACCATCCATAGTATCTTTTATTACTTTATATATCTCAAATTTTACGGTAGTTGTTGCACCCATTTTATATACATATCTAATTAAATTTTTAATATATAATATAAAATCATCTATGTTTTTATTAGGCAAGTTATCTTCTTGTATATTTTTAAACAGATATATAAAGATTGCTATTTTTGGGATATTATTTGAATATACATTAATAATTTCAAGCCACTTAGAAATTTCTTTGTCCGTATCACTACTTGGCTTTTTCAATAAAATACAATAATACTCTACACATAAAACTATTTTCTCTAAATCGCTCATAATTTCACTATAATTTTGCTTTTTCAATGCCTTTGTATATTCACCATCAGTTGTAAAAAAGACCCTTAAACTCTTTTCGACCTTTATATCCGCATTTTTTCCACGAATTATATGCATATAAACACGAAATACATCATCTATTTTATAATTTATAGCATCACATCTTTTTGCCATCTCATTCCATCGCTCTATAAAATCATCTTGCTTGGATATGTTAATAGCGGCACTATAAATTTGTGCTTTAAATATATCGGCATCAGATAGATCAAGTCCCCTATTGTTAATGGTTTCAAATATCGTTAATGCGCTATTTCTAGCTTTATCTTGAGTGCTTTCCTTTGTCTCTATTGGCAAAAGAAATACTTTATCTAGTAAAAAATCTATAAACTGTTGCAAATCAAATTTATCACGTTGTTTTTTAAGCTCAGATAGAAAATATGTAATATTTGCATGAAATTTTGATTTTTTATTATCAAAATTTATATCTTCTATTTCTAAACATTCTTTAAGATTATCATTATCAGACTCCTCAAAAACAGCCGTTTTTACTCGTTGTTTCTTATCACTTTCGTCTCTTCTATTTTTAGCCCATAAAATATTCTCTAATGCTGTATTTTTATCATCATATAAGGATAATGCCTTCGCTAACAACACAATAGTAATAAGACGCTGTTGCCCATCTATAACCTCACAATATCCTTTGTTGTCATTGCCTCTGGCTAAAACTATATTTCCTAAAAAGTATCCATCATCCTTTTCGTTACCCATAGAACTATCTTCAAAAACATTAAACAAATCATCCCATAAAATTTGACAATTTTGCTCATCCCAAGAATATGGACGTTGATAGTTAGGAATTAAATATTCTACATTAGCAAAAATATTTAAAATAGATTTCTGCTCTGCATTTAGATTAAGTGCCATTTTGTCTCCTTTAAGTTTGTCTAGTCCTCCCTGACCCGCAAAAATACGGGAAATCTCGGAAGTCCTTTTGCCGTTAAATTTTGATATTTATATGTTATGACCGAGCCGATCTTTGGTGGGTTTGCGCGCTCTTTGTCACTAAAACCAGAGCCTATTTTAAAGCGTTTTTTATCGCTTAAATTTTCGCAAACGACCGAGCCAAGAAGCCCGCTAAATTTGCCCTGCCCTACCTTATGTGCGACCACCACGCACTCGGCGTCGTTAAATTTTTTATATTTTAGCACGTTTTGACTGCGACCTCGCTCATACGCAGCGTTTGGTTCGCGCACGACCGCGCCCTCTCCGCTTTTTGCGATGACAGCCTCCGCAAACGCCTCAAATTCGGCGTTATCTTTTACTTTTACCTGCTTGATTATCTTTAAATTTTGCCCTGCCTGCGGATTTTGCAAGATAAATTTTTCAAGCTCGCTAAGCCGCTCTAAAAGCCCGCCACTTGCCTCTGGCACGTCAAAAACGTGAAATTTAAGCCTGTTCCACGCCTTTTCATCTGGCAGCTTATCCATCACACTTGCTTGAATTTCTTCAAATTTAAGCTCCTTTGCGTAAAGCTCACCATCAAGTGCAAATTTAGGGAAATTTTTAGTAAAACTTAGTGGTGCATTTAGCTTTTTGCCCTGCCTTGAGAGCAAATTCTCTCCGTCCCAGTAGGCACGCACGCCATCAAGCTTCTCGCTAGCTAGCCAGCCACTGACGTTTTGATCTTTATACTCGCTAAGGCGTAATAGTTCAAGAGAAAATGCAAAATTTAAAAGCACCAAAAGTGCAAAAACTATCCTAATCAGCCTTTTGCCTTGCAAAAACAATAGTCCATATGATCATCCACCACGCCCACGCTTTGCAAAAAGGCATAGGTGCTAACAGAGCCTAGAAACTTAAACCCTCGCTTTTTTAACTCCTTTGCCACAAAATGAGACATAGGCGTAGTTGCCGGCACTTGCTTGATATTTTGGTAGTGATTGATGATCTGCTTGCCGTCAAATTTGGGGTCAAATTTTCTTAGTAAATGTCCCCAAAGATAGTAATAAAAGCTGCCAAATTCTTTCGTTACTGATAAAAATGCAAGGGCGTTTGTGGCAAGCGATTTTAGTTTTAATCTATTACGTATCAGCCCTTCGTTTTGCATAAATTTAGCTATCTCAACCTCGCCATAAAGCTTGATCTTTTCAGGGTCAAAGCCGTCAAACGCCGCTCTCATAGCCTCTCTTTTTTGAAGCACTCCATGCCACGAAAGTCCTGCTTGAAAGCCCTCTAAAACTATCATCTCAAAAAATTTTCTATCATCTTTTACGACCTTGCCCCACTCATTATCGTGGTAGGCTATGTCAAGCTCGCCCTTGGCCCACTCGCAACGTCTCATTTAAATTTTGATCCCGTAAAACTCGCTATACCACTCGACAAATTTAGCCACGCCGTCGTTTACTTTTGTATTTGGCTTGTAGTCAAAGTCAGCCACAAGGTCGCTCACGTCTGCAAATGTCGCTGGCACGTCGCCTGCTTGAAGTGGGAGAAAATTTTTCTTGATCTCACGGCCTATCTTTATCTCAACTGCCTTGATGTAGTCCATGAGTTCAACAGGGCTATTATTGCCGATATTATAGACTTTAAACGGCGCTTTTGAAGTGGCAGGGTCTGGGTGCTTTGCGTCCCAAGCTGGGTTTGGCTTGGCAGGGTTATCTATGCATTTAATTATGCCCTTTACGATGTCGTCCACATAAGTAAAGTCGCGCTTCATCTTGCCGTAGTTGAAAACGTCGATGGTCTTATCTTTAAGCGCCGCATCAACAAACAAAAATAGCGCCATATCAGGGCGTCCCCATGGTCCATAAACCGTAAAAAAGCGAAGTCCAGTCGTTGGCACGTTAAATAGGTGGCTATAAGTGTGCGCCATCATCTCGTTGCTCTTTTTAGTCGCTGCGTAGAGGCTTATAGGGTGATTGACCCCTTCGTGGGTAGAAAATGGCATGTTTTCATTTAGGCCATAAACCGAGCTAGAGCTTGCATAGACTAAATTTTTGATCTCATTGTGGCGGCAGCACTCTAGGATATTCACAAAGCCTGTGATGTTGCTATCGATGTAAGCTTTTGGGTTTATTAACGAGTAGCGAACGCCAGCTTGTGCGGCTAAATTTACCACTACGTCAAATTTTTCTTTGGCAAAAAGCTCTTTCATCGTCTTTTCATCAGCGAGGTCAGCTTTTATAAATTTTAAATTCGGATGCGTTTTTGAGGCGATAAGCTTGCCGTAGTCTATCTCACTCACGTCAAAGCCAGCCGTTTTTAGGCGTGCAAGCTTTAAATTTACGTCGTAATAGTCATTTATCACGTCATATCCGACGACATCATCGCCTCTTTTTATGAGTGCATTTGCCAAGTGAAATCCTATAAATCCAGCTGTTCCAGTTACTAAAATTTTCATATTTTTCCTTTCATTTTTGGCTTATTTTAGTGCAAAAATGTAAATTTACGTATTTAGATCAGGGTGGTCCCAGGTGTTAAATTCGGCCTTTATGTCATCATCTTCTTGCCCTTTGCAGCATAGCCACTCAAGCCCTGCACGTCTTTCCATAACGACCTCTTCGTCAAGTCCAGCAATCTTTTTGCCATTTATCCTAGCATCTACACACGCCCAGTGGTAGCGATAAACTAGGTCAAGTTTACTTAAAATTTCATCCAAACTGCGAAGTTTTGAGCGGTTTTTGAGTCCGCCCTCTCTAAAGACATCCATCACAAACTCGCAGTCGCAAATTTTATCCATCTTACCGATATCTTCAGCTATGCCAAGTGCCCAAAGCAAGATCCAAAGTGACTCATACTTCCAGCCCATATTTACGGCCAAATTTATATCGGCTCTACCCTCTACGACCTCTTTTTCTTTTACACTTAGGTCATTATAAAAATCGCCCAAAAAGTCTTTAGCCCAAGCTATCTCATCTTCACTTAGGTGGCCATTGTCGCGGATAGTGCAAGCACACATAATGGCCGTAAATGAGCAAACCGCACGAGCAATGATCTCATCAACGCTTCTTGGCGTAACTTCACTATTGTCATACCTTAGCGGCAGACTTTCAAGCACAGCCACGCCCTCTTTTCTTAAAATTTTTATACTCTCATCTTTTCTTTGTTGCGCTGTTTTTGGCATATCCGCACCTTTTTTAAAAATATCAAACACTCCCATTTTTATTCAAAAAACTCAGCGTTAAATTTCTCTTCGTTAAAATTTTTACCTAAAAATTTACAGGCTTCGATCATATCAGTTCTTGCTATTTCAAAGCAACTCGTAGCCCCAGGACTTGGAGTCATATTAAAACTTATGCCCTCGCCTGTGCTTATCTTGCCTTCGCCAAGCTCAAGGCACTTTTTATTACGGTCGATAACTTGTGGCCTTACGCCGCCAAAATTTACAGCATAGCTTAGGTCATTTTCACTTAGGCTTGGTACGATCTTTCTAGCATCTTTTACAAATTCTTTTTTATTGATAAATGGCACTTCAAATAAGAAATTTCTTAAAATATAAGATCTGATGTCGCTATCTTTTAAGAGATTTGTAAAGACTTCAAAGACGTTTTTATCAAATTTTAGGCATTTACAAAAGTCAAAAAAGCTTGAACAGCCGTGGTATCTCTCTAGTTTTGGTATGACTAGGGCTGTTGGTCCAAAGCGAGTGTTGCCGTTAGCTAGGATATCTGGATCGCCATGAAGCGCGGCAAATGGTAGCTTATCGTTTTGCACCATATAGACTTTGCCGTTTAGTAAGCGTTTTTTTGCGAAATAAAAGCTTCCAGCAACGGGCAGTGTGCTAAGATGAAGCCCATAACCCATTTTGTGAGCCAAAAATAGCGAGTGTCCTCCAGCATCTACTACGACGTAGTTTGCAGTGATCACTTCGCCATCATTTATCTTTATGTGAAATGTATCGCCAGCCTTTTTTATATCAGTTACTTCTGAGTTTAGGCTGATCTCATAGCCATCTGCGCCTAAATTTAGCGCATTTTGCACAAGTGAGTTTGCTAAGCCACCAAAGTCCATCGTCGTAAACTGCCCATTTTGCGTGCCTATGGCGATGATGTTTTCTAGCCTCTCATTACCATTTGCGTCAAAAACGACGTTTGGCTCGATCTGTTTTAACTTCTCTTTGTCATAAATTTCAAGGTAAGGAAAAAGCTCCTTAAAACTCTCATATCTCTCTTTCATGCGCTCTACTTCGGCATCTCCGATAGCTAGTGCCATTTTTTGATGAGCGAACATATATTTGCCATCAAGATTGTATTTTAGGGCATATTTTACTGGCATATTTGCCACACGAGAGACTTTTTTCGCCTTTTCTAGTGTGTAGTTTGTCTCGATATCGCCACAATGAATGGTTTGTGAGTTGCCTTTGCCGTTTGAATTTAGAGTAGCTACGCCGTCATATTTTTCTAAAAGTGCGACCTTTTTTATGTCGCTAAATGCAGCCAACTCATAAAAGAGCGCCGTCCCACTAATGCCTGCTCCGACAATTACCACTTCAAAGTGCTTCTGTCTCATTTTTTCTCCCAAAAAAGTTTAGTCGCTAAAATGATACTATATTAATTTTAAAACAAACAGCGTGGTGAAAAAAGCTAGAATTTTTATATAAAAGAGAAATTTGGCAAGGTTTTCACCTTGCCTTGAAGTTAAAATTTATAAGAGACATTTACCTTGAAATTTCTACCTGACTCCCAGTCTACATAGTTTGGATCGCCTGTATAATCAGCCGTTCTTTGAGACTGTGAAGCATAAGTTTTATTAAAGAGGTTATAAATTCCAGCATTTATCTCTAGCCCTTTAAATTTACCACTGCTTGGTGAATAGGTAGCGTAGATATCGCTAACTGAGTAGCTTGGTATATTAACATTTTTGTCATCACCAGCCGAGATGGTATTTTTTGATGCAAAGTAGATTAGGTTGTAGCCTACTAGCGTATCAATGCTAGAAAATGCATACTCTGCGTTAAATGTATATTTATCGCCCTGATCGCGGTAGCCGATGATATTTGAGGTGTAGTAGCCGCCGTTTGCTTTAGCAACCCTATCTTTATATTTTACATTTTGATGAGTGTAGCTAGCTGCTAGGCTTAGTGCATCTAAATTTAGCCTTGCAAGTAGCTCAACACCGCTTATATCAGCACCACCAGCGTTTTTTCTAATCATTATCGGATTTGTTCTACCACCTGCTGCGTTGTTATCGACTATTAAATTTTTATATTTTGTCATGAAGTATTTTGCAGATAAGCTATATGAGCTAGCTTCACTTATATCGCCGTGGTATTTAAGACCAGTTTCGTAGCTGTTACCAGTTGTAGGTTTCAGATCTTTGTTAGCTTCCCAGCTTCTGCTTCCGCCTGCCATCATCGACTCCATGACGTCAGGCCCTCTAAAGACTCTTGCGTAGCTTGCAAGTGCGTTAAGCCCTTTAATGATCTCATAATCAAGCGCAAGCGCTGGGGTAAATTCATTAAATTTATAGGTGTAGCTCTTTACATTTCCAGCTCTGCCGTCGTAGCTTTTTAGCTCGTGGCTAGTGTATCTGATACCTGGAGTAACAGTTAGCGAGCTAAAATTTAGCGCATCTTCCACATAGATTGAGTAGTTATTTACCTTTTCAGGATAGTGATTATTTGGCTTGTTAAAATTTTTACTTTGGTAAAACTCAGCGCCGTATCTAAGCGTCTGCGTCAAAGCGCCGGTCTCGACTATACTCTTAGCCTTTGCATTTATGCCGTTTGTCTTTACGCCTAAAATTTTTAAGACCGGATCATCTTTTTTATGCTCGGTATTATATGCCGTTACCTCTAAATTCAAAAGATTACTAGGCTTGTATTCGTATTTTAGAGTTGTCGTATCGCGCTCGTATTTGCGGTGGTCATCATTTGCATGCGAACTACCAAATTCTGCTCTTAAAGGATAAAGACCCTTAAATTCATTATGCTCTCTTGAGATAGAAATTCTATGCGCATCAAGGAAGCTATAGCCAAGCTTTAAAAGATAGCTAAGGTCGTTGCCATCGCCGCCTATCTTCATTTTATTGCCACTTTTGCCGTAGTCATAGCCTTTGTGATTAATAGCTGCTATAAAGTCAAGCCCTTCAACTGGGACAGTAAAGAGCATAAGACCTTGCGAAAATTCGTCGTTGTTTGAGGCGTAGCCCGTTTTGATTTTTGCGCCGATGATCTCACCACTTTCTAGCAAGTCTTTTGCGTCCACCGTTTTAAAGGCGACCGAGCCACCAAGTGCGCCTGAGCCATTTACGACTGACCTTGAGCCAACCTCGACGTCAATAGCTTTTATAAGATCAGGATCGATCAGCAAGTCAGCATTGTGGTGAAATGTGTTTCCATTTTGTTTTGCACCATCTATCGTGATATTTAGGCCGCGGTCGCTCACGCCTCTCATATAAATTTTTTGGTTCATGCCGTTTGTGCCGCCCACATAGACGCCAGGGATGTCCCTCATCACGTCTTTTGCTAGGTCAGCATTTCTAGTTGAAATTTTGATGTCATCAACGCCGTATCCGCCACTACTACTTGTTACCTCAACTCCGCTTAATACGCTCTCGTCTGCCCCATTTGCACAAACTGCTATGCTTGCTGCAAGAGAGAGTTTAAATAAGCTTTTAAATCTTATATTTTCTCCTAATTTAGTTATTAAAGTTACTATTTTAATTTTATAGCATAATTTTGATATTGAATATTATAATTTTAAGTATAAATTTTAGATAAATTTTTGAGTTTTTAGATAAAAATATAAACTATTTTTA
>NZ_PPAF01000009.1 GCF_002913045.1 Campylobacter concisus
CTTTTTTAGCGCTCAGAATTTTTTTTATAAACACTTTTAGATAGACTATGAAAAAATTTTAAAATTTAAATAAGATAGAGCAAAACTCTTGAATCTAATAGAAGTATCACGCAAATTTATTAGACACTCTTAAAGTCAAAAATGAAATATTTATTCATGCAAATACTATATTTTTTCATATTTTTTAGTCTTAGACTCACGTTGATGTCTTACTAAAGTATAGGTGGTAGCACAAATATCGTCCTATCAAGACTAAAAATTTCTTACATCCTCAGGCCAGCCATCCTAGTGATAAAGCTCGCAAAATTTAGATATATTGCCGCAAAGAATTCAGTAAAAACTGCGATTAGCCAAGCTACGTATCTTCCCATTTGCCGCTTATCTGGCACGCAGTAAAAGACATTGCCGGCTTTGCCACCAAAGGTTACGCCATTTAGCGCAAAATTTTACACAAAACATCGTTTGCCACGAACAAATAGCTAGGCATCTGCCTTGCTTCGCTAAAGCTTTTACTAAGGTAAAGCTGTAAATTCCCCGCTTCATCTGCTCACATCCTGAGCCAAGCATACACAGACAACCTTCATCCATTACGATGCCACCACACTCATAAACAAACGCTCCCATCGGCGATCGAGTGGCTACTTGAAACCAAAAAAACTCGCTCTTTGTGCCCTGCCCTCATCACGAGGCAAAATTTCATAATCGTTTTTTGTTCTCTTCTAGCCACTCTTCTATCGGTACCCAGCCTGGACTATTTGTATCTATAAGCTCGTCTAAAGCTCATATTGTCTGCCCTTGCAGTAAATTTGGTGAAATTTTAAAGAATAATTTGGCGAGTCACCCCGCCAAATTTGTATTAGTAGATTATTTTGCGTCCCAAGCTAGGATCGTGTTACCCTCGGCGTCAGTAGCCACGTCACCCATGCCCATGATGTTGTAGCCGCAGTCTACGTAGTGAACTTCACCTGTTACACCACTAGCTAGGTCGCTAAGCAGATACATAGCGCTGTTGCCGACGTCTTCGGTAGTGACGTTGCGTTTTAGCGGGCTATTTACTTCGTTGTAGCGTAAAATCATCCTAAAGTCGCCTATTCCGCTTGCAGCAAGCGTCTTGATAGGGCCTGCGCTGATCGCATTTACACGGATATTTTTAGTGCCAAGGTCATGCGCTAGGTAGCGAACTGAGCTTTCAAGTGCTGCTTTTGCAACGCCCATTACGTTGTAGTGCGGCACAAATTTTGGTCCACCAAGGTATGTAAGAGTAAGCACCGAGCCACCCTCTTTTAGCACTGGCAAAACCGCACGAGTAAGGCTTAGTAGCGAGTACACACTAGTTCCCATCGCGATGTCAAAGGCTTCTTTGCTCGTGTTTACGAACTCGCCCTCAAGCGCTTCTTTTGGTGCGTAAGCCACTGCATGCACAATAAAATCGATCTCGCCAAGGTCTGCTTTGATACGATCCGCAAGTCCATCTAAATGTGCTTGATTATTCACATCAAGTTCGTAGACAAATTTGCTACCAAACTCCTCTGCGATTGGCTCTACGCGTTTTTTTAGCGCGTCGTTTAGGTAGGTAAATGCCATCTGCGCACCTTGATCGCAGCAAGCTTTTGCAATGCCATAAGCGATAGATTTGGCGTTCGCAACGCCTACTATTAGACCTTTTTTACCTTTTAGTATCATTTGTTCTCCTTTTTATTAAAGCTACTTAACTTTTTTCTACTTCACAAGCTTACAGCTGCAAGCAGAGTTATCTTTCGTTAAAATTTTAAAAGCAATACTCAAAAAATATATGCCTACTCTGCTTATTTTTAAATTTTGCCTTGACTAATCGACTTAAAATTTTGCAATCCAAATTTAACAAAACGTCAAATTCTAAACGCGAATCGACAAGTGGAAATATCGCTAGGCGGATTTAAATGTTTTCTACTTCGCTACGCTTGTAGCTATAAATAGAAGAAGTAATTTTCGTCCAAAGACTAGGCATGTAGTCTGTCGCAGGGCGAAATTTACAAAATCATTTAAAGACGTCAGCGAGATGACGCGCTAATAAGTTCCAAGAAACCAGAAGCGTCCCAGCTCGCCGTACCTACTAGTACTCCGTCGCAGCTTGCTATCCCTGCTATCTCGCCGATATTTGCAACGTTTACGCTGCCGCCGTAAAGTAGCGGCGCGCTCGTCTGCTCGCGGATGAAATTTAAAACATTTTCTATCTGCTCCGCGCTTGCACTCTTGCCCGTGCCTATCGCCCAAATTGGCTCATAGGCGATCAGCAGCCGCTCGTAGCCAAGGTCGATATTTTTTAGCTGTTCCGCCAAAAACTCCTTCGTGCCGCCAGCTTCATTCACGCTCAAATTTTCGCCGATGCAGTAAACGATCTGCCAGCCAGCCTTTGCGGCAAAATCGAATTTAACGCGCAAAAGCTCCTCGCTCTCGCCAAGCTCCCTCCGTTCGGAATGCCCGATCAGTACGCTTTTTACGCCAAACTCATCCAGCATCGCCTTACCGATCTCGCCAGTGTGAGCGCCACTTTCGCATGGGTAGAAATTTTGCGCGCCGAGTTTAAATTTATGAGCCGCAAGATCAAGCGCGCTAAACGGAGGAAATACCGTCACGTCGTCGTTTGCGCTTAAATTTGCGTCTAAAATTTCAGCGTATTTAGCAAAGCTAGCTCTCGTATGATTGCACTTTAAATTTGCTAAAAACCTCACTCCGCAGCCTTTCTAAGCGGTTTTATGCCCGGTAGCTCCTTGCCCTCGATGAGCTCCAGGCTAGCGCCGCCTCCAGTCGAGATAAAGGTCATCTCGTCGGCATCCCCGGCGCGCTCGACGACGTCGGCCGTATCGCCGCCGCCAACGACCGTAGTCGCGTGAGTGTCGATGATGGCGTGGCTCATTTTGATACTGCCTTTGCTAAATTTATCCATCTCAAAAACGCCCATCGGTCCGTTCCACCAGATGGTTTGCGCGTCGGCGATAACCTCTTTAAATAGCCTAATGGACGCTGGCCCGATATCTAGCCCCATCCAGCCGCTCGGAATCTCTTGGGCGGGGACGAATTTCACGGCGCTTTCTGCCGAAAACGTCTGAGCCGCGACGACGTCTACAGGCAGGTAAATTTTAACGCCAAGCTCCCTGCCCTTGCGTAAAATTTCTCGTGCGTCCTCGATGAGATCTTCTTCAAGCAGCGAATTTCCGATATTTTCGCCGAGCGATTTTAAAAACGTAAACGCCATGCCGCCGCCAATTATCAGCTTATCCACGCGCGGAAGCAGGTTGTGTAGGGCTTGTAGCTTGCCGCTTACCTTACTACCGCCAACGACCGCCACAAACGGGCGCACAGGGTGTTTGATGAGATTTTGAGCGAAATTTATCTCTTTTTGTAGCAAAAATCCCGCCGCTTTGTGCCTCTCGTCGTAAAATTTAGTGATCGCCTCGACCGAGCTGTGAGCCCTATGGCAGACGCCAAACGCGTCGTTGATGTAAAATTCGCCGTATTTAGCGAGCTCGGCGGCTAACGCCTCGTCGTTTTTGGTTTCGCCCTTTTCAAAGCGCAAATTTTCAAGAAGCAAAATTTCGCCCGGTTTTAGCGCGGCGACTTTGGCTTTGGCATCCGCACCGACGACGTCCTCGGCAAATATCACGTCTCTATCAAGCAGCCTTGAAAGCCTCTTTGCCACGCCTCGCAGCGAAAATTTCTCCTCAAAGCCGTTTTTAGGGCGTCCTAGGTGGCTAGCCAAAACCACGCTGCAGCCGTTATCGAGGCAGTAGCGGATAGTAGGGATCGCCGAGCGGATACGGCGGTCGTCGGTGATATTTAAAAACTCGTCCATCGGCACGTTAAAATCGCACCTAACAAATACTTTTGCGCCGCCAAGTTCAAGATCGTTGATCGATAAAATTTCACTCATTTTTCACCCTTTAATTTACTTCGTAGCCACGATCTTAGCAAGATCGACAAGCCTTGTCGAGTAGCCCCACTCGTTGTCGTACCACGCAAAGACCTTCACCATATCATCAGCGATGACCTGCGTAGTGTCGCTCGCTACGATGCTGCTAAAGGTGCTTGTGCAAAAGTCGCTGCTAACTCTGTAGTCGTCATCTACGAATAAAATTCCCTTTAAATTTGACTCCGCAGCCGCCCTAAATGCCTCGTTTATCTCCTCTTTGCTAGCTGGTCTTTTTAAAACCGCCGTTAGATCGACCATTGAAACGTTTGCCACTGGCACGCGCACTGCTTGACCGTGTAGCTTGCCGCTTAGCTCTGGAAGCACTTTAGCGATCGCTTTTGCAGCTCCGGTGGTCGTAGGTCCGATATTTAGCGCTGCTGCGCGTGAGCGGCGGAAATCTTTTGCCTTTACATCAACTAGGCTTTGGCCATTTGTATATGCGTGGATCGTAGTCATGAGCCCTTTTACGATGCCAAATTTATCGTTTAGCACCTTTGCTACTGGAGCTAGGCCGTTTGTGGTGCAGCTTGCGTTTGAGACGATCGCTTCGCCTGCGTATTTATCGTCGTTTACGCCGACTACAAACGTCGCTGTGTCGTCTTTTGCCGGAGCGCTCATAACGACTTTTTTGATGCCGCGAGCTAGATAGGGCTCGCATTTTTCGGTAGTCAAAAACTTGCCCGTACACTCCAAAACCACGTCTGCGCCGTAGTCTGCGTAGCTAAGCTCGTTTAGATCCCTAGTTGAAAAAACTCTTATCTTTTTGCCGTTTACTTCTATAAAATCGTCGCTTATCACCTTAACGTCTTGCTTAAATTCGCCGTGCACGCTGTCGTATTTGAGCAGATAGCGCGTCATGTCGCGCGTCGCCGTGTCGTTGATAGCGACAAGCTCAACGTCCTCTCGCTCTAAAATAATACGAGCAGCGCACCTGCCGATACGCCCGAAGCCGTTTATTGCTACTTTAACTGACATCTTAGCTCCTTTTGATATAATTACGCCTAATTCTACAAAAAAGAATTTTAAAACAAATATAAACAAGGCACTTTAATAGATGAAGTTAGCACTTTTTGGCGGGAGCTTTGATCCGGTTCATTTAGGACACGATAGCATTGTGAAAATGGCACTAAGTGGCCTAGATATCGACAAGCTCATTATAATGCCAACTTTTATAAGTCCCTTTAAGAGCGAATTTTCAGCTCCACCAGAGCTTCGCCTAAAGTGGATAAGAGAAATTTGGGGCAGCCTAGAGAAGGTCGAGATCTCAGACTATGAGATAAATTTGGCTCGCCCGGTGCCTACCATAGAGACGGTCAAGTATTTGTATGAGAAATTCAAGATAGAAAAATTTTATCTCATAATAGGCGCGGACCACCTAGCCACGCTTGATAAATGGCATGGCTACGAGGAGCTTAAAAGCTTAGTGCATTTTGTGATCGCCAAGCGCAATCACATAGAAATTCCACGCAATCTACAAAAAATGGACGTGCACGTGGACGTTAGCTCGTCGCAGATCAGGCACCAAAAGGGGCTTGATGAGTTGCCTAGCGAGATAAAAGATGAAATCATAAATTTTTACCAAGGATACAAAATGCAAGAGAGATCGATGCAAGAGCGCACCGAAAGTATAGTTAAGGTTTTAGACGCAAAAAAGGCTGAAGAGATACAAGTGTTTGATATGAGTGGAGATGATTATTTCGTAAAAGCCGTAGTTATCGCCACAACACTTGGCGAGAGACACGCTTACTCACTGAGCGAGGATCTAAAAGAGGAGCTTAAACCTCTTGGAGAGAAATTTATAGGCACTGAGAGCTCGCCTGATTGGATCGTGATGGACCTTGGCGACATTTTGATACACCTTTTAAGCCCAGCTTACAGAGCAAAATACAACATCGAAGAGTTTTTGCAAAAGCTAAAAACTAGCAAAGAGTCTTAACAAAAACAAGCGAAGAGCAAATAAGCCATAAAAATATAAAAAATGCTAGCAAAAATGGCTTTTTGCCTGTTGCTTTAAATATACTCCTATCTATCCCAAACCCCAAAGCACACATCGCGACGCAAAGACAGATACTAGCTGCTAGCTTTAAAATTTGCACCAAATTTTCAGGGAAAAATGGCAAAGATCTAACGCAGATCGCCACTAAGAAAAATAGTGCAAACCAAGGTATGCTCTTTAGCTTCGAGCCACCGCTATTTTGGCTTAAATTTAAGAAATTTAGCAAAAACAAAAATGGCACAAGCATGATGACGCGAAGCATTTTTATGATAACAGCGGTGCTGCTAGCTGCGCTGTCGAATGCTGCTGAGGCTGCAACTACATGGGCTACCTCGTGAAGTGAGCCACCAATAAAAAAGCCGGTTTGTTGCGGCGTGAGAGCTAGAAATTTAGCGATAAATGGATAGATAAACATGCCAATCGTCCCAAAGAGCACAACCGTGCAAATGGCGATAGCAAGCTTGTTTGCGTCTGCTTTTATCTCATTTTGAGTAGCCATAACAGCAGCTGCGCCGCATATACTTGTCCCTGAGCCAATGAGCACGGCGCTATCCTTGCTAAGCCCCAAAGCTTTGGCTACAAAAAGCGCAAAGCAAAAGGTCGCAAAGACCATAAAAGCTACGTATATCACGCCTATAGTGCCAACACTTGCGATCTCACTAAGGCTTATATTGAAGCCAAAAAGTATGATGCCTAGCCTTAAAATTTGCTTCCCAGCGATCGCTACGACGCCACTACTTTTTAAAATTTGAGTTTGTTTTGTAAAAAGATTTGCAAAAATGGCACCTAAAATGATAGAGATGATGAGCGGGCTGGTGTGAAATTTAGCTAAAATCGTGTTTGAGAGCGTAAAAGAAACGGTACAAATCAGCGCCAGAACAAGCACAGCAAGAAATTTATGAGACATATTTTAACCTTAATCTATTTTTTAAAAATGCAATTAGCACGTTTGGGTATAATTAGACGAATTTTATAATGCAAATTTAAAATAAAGATAAAGGGATAGGACTATGATCATCCTTGGCGAAAAATATGCTTTTACCAGCTTAGAACTAGAAAAGCTTAGAAAGAAATTTGGTCAAGTAAATTTTTTATCCCATGAAAATAGCGACGCAAAAGCCTTGCGAAGCGCACTAGAAAATCTCATAAAATCAGGCGATCAAAGGCTGATCGTGCTAAATACCGCAAAGCCAGTTGATGGCAAACTGGTGAGATTTCTCACGCTTTTGCAGTTTAAAACGAAGTATAAAAAGATAAAATTTCTAAACGTAGAGAATTTTTTAGAAATTTATCTGCACAAATGTTATATCCCAGAAAATGGTGAAAATCTTAATTTTTTAGATGAAATAAGGCCTTATGGTGCTTTTGCTTACGCACTCAAGCGAATGATCGATTATGCTGGCTGCTTAATACTTTTCATCTTGCTTTTTGGTCTAAAATTTTATGTAAAAAAAAAGATAGACGAGCAATCGCCTGGAAGCCTTTACTTTTTACAAAGTAGAGTTGGGCTGGACAACAAGGAATTTGAGTGCATAAAATTTCGCTCGATGATGGAAGATGCCGAGAAAGATGGGGCAAAATTTGCTAGCGAAAATGATGAGAGAGTGTTTGAGTTTGGCGAATTTATGCGAAAAACTCGTATAGACGAGGTGCCGCAGTGTATAAATGTCTTTCGAGGGCAAATGCATCTGATAGGTCCAAGGCCTGAGCGAAGACACTGGATAAATTTCTTTGAAAAAGAGATCCCTTACTACAATGAACGCCACATCGTTCGCCCTGGTATCACCGGCTGGGCACAGGTAAACTACCCTTATGGCTCAAATACACACGACGCCAAACAAAAACTAATGTATGATCTTTACTACATCAAACACTGGTCGCTTTGGCTGGAGATAAAGATCATAGTAAAAACCATTGCGATTATATTTGAGAAAAAAGGCATTTAACTTCTCAAAAATATCATAAGTTTGAGATATTTTTAAATAAACCTTTTTTCGAATTTAATTTTGTTGCTTTTAGCCAAAATGAATGCAAATTCTACATCCTATCTTTAGCTGTAATTCCCATTATATTAAATGCTGTTTTTATCGAGATAGCGACAACTGCAAAAATTTTTAGCAAGCTATCTTCGTTTTCATTTCCAACCACACGGTTTTCGTTATAAAATTTATGAAAACTAGCAGCTAGGGACTTCAGATAGTCTGGGATCTTTTGAAGCTGCCTCGAGATAAAAGCATCTTCTAAAATTTCTGGCAATATCAGCGCCTCAAAAAGTAAATTCTTAGCATTTTCATCTAGGCATTCGAAGTTTGCATTGATTACATCTTGAACATTTTTCCCAGCCTTTGCAAAGACTTGATTTATCCTAGCATGAGCATAGTTTATATAAAAGATAGGATTTGAGCTATCCTCTTTTTTAAGCTCATCTACGTCAAATTCCAAACTACTCGTATTTGCCTTGCTTATAAAGATAAATCTAAGCGCCTCAGCACCAATCTCACTTGCGATATCACTCATCAGCACGGCATTGCCAGCGCGCTTGCTCATCTTGTATGGCTTGCCATCTTTTAGCAAACTAACCATCTGCATAAGTATCACTTCGAGCTTGCTTTCATCGTATCCAAGGAAATTTATCGCAGCCTTTAGCCTTGCAATATATCCGTGATGGTCAGCACCCCAAATGTTTATGTAGTGGTCGAAATTTTTCTCAAATTTAGCGTTATGATAGATGATGTCGCCAGCTAGATATGTTGGTCTGCCGTCATTTCTAATCACAACCCTATCGTTATCATCGCCAAGCGTGGTTGAAGCGATATAAGTAGCGCCATCTTTTTCGTACATTTGTTTTGAACGTTTTAGCTTATTTATAGTTGGCTCTAGGCCGTCATAAAGAGCCTTTTCACTAGCCCAGCTCTCTATAAATATCCCAACGTCCGCCAAATCCTTTTTGATAATCTCAAGCACGATATCCTTGCCAAACTCGGCAAGCTCAAGGTTTCTGCTCTCGTCATAAAAAATTTCCTTGCCAAATTTCTCATTTGCAAGCTTAGCAATATCTAAAATATAATCGCCTCGGTAGTATTTCTCTGGATAGACGACGCTTTCGTTAAAAAGCTGTTCTTTTGCCGCAAGCGATATCGAAGTGCCAAGTAGGTCGATTTGATTACCAGCGTCGTTTATATAGTATTCTGTTGAGATAGCGTAGCCAAGTCTTTTGCCAAGTCTTGCCAAAGTATCGCCATAAACTGCGCCTCTAACGTGTCCGATGTGAAGCGGTCCAGTTGGATTTGCGCTGATGTATTCTATTAAATAACTATTTTTTTTCGCATCTTCTTTTGCAAAATTTTCGCTATCTAGCAAAATTTGCTTTGAAATTTCATCTAAAAACTCGCTTCTTAGTTTGAAATTTAAGTAGCCATTTACTGCACTAGCTTCAACTATTTTGTTATCACCAAATTTATCGGCAAACTCGCTAGCTATCATGGCTGGTGACTTTCTTAACTCCTTTGCTAGGCTAAAAAGTGGCGTTGCATAGTGGGCTAAATTTTTATCCTTTGGCTTTTCAAGCACAAATTCACGCTCTAAAACCTTTGAAATTTCAGCTTTTATTTTATTTTTCAACTCTAAAACCTATGCGTTTTTAGTTGTTTCTTCTATTTTTTGACTATTGGCATTCTCTTCTTTATGCTCGACTTTCTCACTTTTTTCAGGTGTTGTATCTTCCATCTCAGCCTTAAAAGTCTTTATGCCTTTGCCTAGTCCTTTTGCAAGTTCTGGGATCTTCTTTGCTCCAAAAAGTAAAACAATAATCGCTAAAACAACTAGCCAGTGACCAATACTAAAAGAACCCATTTTTTCTCCTCAATAAATTTTTCAAAATGTTATCATAAATTCCTGAATTTCTAGCAATCTATCCACTCATCAATAACGCGTCTTAAGTCTATTTTCGCGCTTTTTAGCCTCATCGCTCTAAGAATTGATTTTAGGCCCTTATAACTCTTTTCAATGTCATCATTTACCAAAAAATAATCATATTCTAAGATGTGCTCCATCTCGCCAACTGCGTTCATTAGGCGATTTTCTATCGTTTCGTCGCTATCAGTTCCGCGGTTTTTCAAGCGTTTTTTAAGCTCTTTTTTATTTGCTGTCGTGATAAAAACTGAGGTTATGTAACTTTTAAATTTTTCAAGTGCGATGTGAAAGCCTTGTACATCGATATCAAATATAACTATCTTTCCAGCCTCAAGTGCTGTCAAAACAGGCTTTAGACTCGTTCCATAATAGTTTTTATGCACCTGCGCCCATTCTAAAAATTCGCCCTTTTCTATGCCACTTTTAAACTCATCTTCTTTTATAAAATAGTAATCCACTCCATCGACTTCGCCTTCTCTTTTTGCCCTTGTCGTGCTTGAAATAGAAAAATAAAGATCCTTCTCTTCCTTTAAAAGACGGCCCAAAAGCGTACTTTTCCCACTTCCACTAGGCCCAGAAACTACTAAAATTTGTCCTTGCAACTACTTTTCCTCAAAACTTATATTTATCTTTATGTTCATATCTTTTAGCACATCTCTTAGCAAGCTTTCATTTAACGACTCATGGACATGTTTTGTGATCTTTTTGGTTAGCTCTTCTTTATAGTCAGCATCGATTTTTGTTTCATCGCATGAGCTAGTTTGTGGCGCATTATTTAATCCAAATGCTGCTTGCATCGTATTTTCATCTATTTCCTCAATAGACGCTACATCAAAATTTGGGCTACCCAACGTCTCTTCTTTAAAATTTTCTTCCTCAAATACCTCATCTACCATACCTAGATCTTCTTGAGCAAGGACTTCTTCAGAAATTTCTTCATGATCTTCTTTGGTTGGCTCATTTTCAAGGTCTATATCTTCATCCAAAGAAATCTCCTCTGCTTCTTTAGTAGATTCTTCATCTATATCTTCCTCTAAATTTTGACTAGCTTCATCTATCAAATTTGCCTCGCTGCTTTCAGGCTCAAAATTTTCATCACTACCAAAATCAGTCTCTAGCTCATCAAAATTTTTGCTATCTTCACTAGCTTCTTCGTTTAGCTCTTTATCCAAAGACTCGATCTCGCTGAGCTCTTTTTTACTTTGGCTTATATCATCTACAAAGTCTTCATTAAGCTCGGCAGTTTCTAAATTTTGAGAATTTTGCTCGACCATTTTATCAAGCTCGTTTTTCGCCTCTTCATCTGCCAAGTCGCTCTCGCCCATATCATCTATCTCATCCACAAGCGAACTAAGCTCATCAAAGTCATCGCTATGCTCTTCTTTTATCACAGGCGGCTCATTATTTTGTTCTAAGGATTTATCCAGATCTTCTGAATCAGCCATGTACTTGCTAGCTATGTCATTTATAATATCATCATCTATGAGTTCAGTGTCTGTTTCATCAAAACTGATATCTTTATCCTTTAAATCCTCGGCCTCTAGTTCACTTAGCTCCTCTTTTAAAAACTCGTCATCTAAAGCCTCGTTATCAAATTTATCTGCCTTATCATTTTCTTTTGCTAAATTTTCAAGTCCCATGTCAATTTCTGGAAGTTCAAAATTTTCTAAATCATCAAAGTTTTTATTGCTTTCGTCAAAGTCATTAAAATTTGTAGGCTCATCTAATCCAAGCTCAAGTTCTTTATCATTGTCAGTATTTTTGTTTTGTTCAAACAAACTAATAAATTCTGTTGGTAAAAAGGGCTTTTCAAGCATAACATCAGCAAAATCAGGCTTTTCACCGCCTCTAGGTGCTAGATACATTATCTTTTGATTTAAATTAACATCGCTGCTATCCATATCACTATCGATGATAATATAATCAAATTGATCTCCAACACTATTAACATCGTCAAATTCGCTATATTCTATGCCTAGCTTATTTAAACTTAACGTTATAAGGCGAGAAACTGCGGGGTTTTTGTTTACAAGTGCAACTTTCATGATCCCTCCTTGAAGAGCTTGAGGCTGTATTCTATGATAAATTTCATTGCTATTTACTTAAAAAAATAGTGCTGGCATATCGTTTAAAATCTGCACCATCATATCAGTTATGATTTTTATAATGCCAGCTAAAATAGCTATCAAAACCGAAAAGCCGATACTTACCTTAATAGGATAACCAACGACTAATAGGTTAAATTGTGGCATAGTTTTCATAAGCATGCCAAAAATAGCATCTGAAAGTATAGAAAGCGCGATAATAGGAAAAGCCAGAACAAATCCAAACATAAAAAGATTGCCAAAAAGCTTTAGGGTGTAGCTCATCACACCGCTTCTTGGATAAAAATCTCCAAGCGGTATAACAGAAAGTGAAGTGGAATAAAACTGCAATATTAAATGGTGCCCATCAAGCATCAAAAATGCAAGAAGCGCAATAAAATTTAAAATATTTGCAATCACTGGCGAATTTGTACCAGTTTGCGGATCAAGCACTGAAGCCATCGAAAAACCCATGATCATTGAGATCTGCTCGCCAGCCATTTGAAGTATGGCAAAAACGATATTTAGCAAAAGTCCAGCGCAAAGTCCGAGCATGGCCTCACTTAAAATTTCCATGATCAAAAAATTTATAGCGTGCTCATGGGTGTGTGAGAGCGGGAAAAGTACGATACAAAGGGCAAAAACTAGCAAAGTTTTTACGCTAAGCGGGATTTGATTGTGAGAAAAAAAAGGAAAAAATACGATAAGCCCACTAAGACGCGCAAAAAGGAGCATAAAGGTTATGACTTTATCCGCTCCAAAAAACTCGACTAGTTCCATTATTTTATATTAACACCTCGTCCATCTCAGCTGGAATTTCAAGCCCCATGATCTTTAAAACACTAGGAGCGATATTATTTAGACCGCCATTTTTTACCTTTTTTACGCCATCAGCCATCACAAAACAAAAGACATCATAAGTCGTGTGGTTTGTCAGTAGCTCACCGCTGCTATCGCGCATCTCTTCGCAGTTTCCGTGATCGCTCGTGATGATCATAGCGTAGTTTTTCTCTTTTGCTTTGGCGTAAATTTCTCCAAGGGCCACGTCCACTGCTTCAACTGCTTTTATAGCAGCATCATAGTTGCCAGTATGCCCCACCATATCGCCATTTGCGAAATTTACCACGATGAAGTCTTGCTCGTCATCCATGCCTTTTAGTACGGCTTTGCAAACTTCTGCTGCGCTCATCTCTGGCTTCTCGTCGTAGGTTTTTACCTTTGGACTAGGGATTAGTACCCTCGTTTCATTGCTAGCTAACTCCTCGACGCCACCGTTAAAGAAAAATGTGACGTGGGCGTATTTTTCTGTCTCAGCCGTGTGAAGCTGCCTTAGCCCAGCCGCTGCGATGACCTCGCTTAGAGTGTTTTTTATCTTTTCATTTTTAAATAGCACTTCAAATTTAAAATTTGCATCATATTCGGTCATGGTGATTAGATTTTTGATAGCAAAAGGTCGCTCAAACTCGCTAAATTTCTCCTCGCCTAGAGCCTGGCAAATTTCTCTTGCTCTATCATTTCTAAAATTTATAAAGATCACGCCGTCATCTTCGCCCATGCCCTTAAAGCCATTAAAGCTTGCTGGCTTTACAAACTCATCTGTCACGCCCTCATCGTAGCTTTTTTGTAGATACTCGCTTGGCGATAAGCTGCTTAAATTTGCTCCATTTACCAAGCTATCATAAGCCTCTTTTACGCGCTCCCAGCGTTTATCTCTATCCATCGCGTAAAATCTTCCACAAACGGTAGCTACTTTAAATTTAGCTTCCAAGCTTTTTATAAAATTTATACCGCTATTTGGGCTAACGTCGCGTCCGTCGGTGATAGCGTGGGCAAAAACTTCGCAGCCATTTTTGCTAGCAAGCTCGCACATACCATCAAAATGCTCCATATGAGAGTGCACGCCGCCGTCGCTATAAAGCCCTATGACGTGAATTTTTTTGCACTTTTTAAAAAGAGCTTTTAGGGCTTCATTTTCTGCTATCGAGCCATCAGCAAAGCTACGTGAAATTTTGACCAAATTTTGATACAAAACTCGTCCGCTTCCTATACACATGTGCCCTACTTCGCTGTTTCCCATCTGCCCTTCAGGTAGTCCCACAGCGTTTCCAGATGTCTTTATGAGCGAGTTTGGAATTTCTTTAAAAAATTTCTCATAATTTGGCTTTTTAGCCGCCTCAAATGCGTTAAATTTACCGCTTTTATTAAATCCAATACCATCAGTTATTATTAAAATAGTTTTTTGACTCATTTTGAAAATTTATCCTTAATTTTAGATAATTTTTAAGGCCATTATACTAAAATTGCTTTTTTTAAAAATAAAGGCTCTCATGTTTTACTATATCTATGAAATTTTAAATTTTAATATCTTTCAATACATCACCGTCCGTGCTGGTATTGCTTTTTTCATCGCTTTTGCACTCACAGCTTATTTGATGCCCAAATTTATCACTTGGGCAAAGGCAAAAAACGCCGCCCAGCCTATCTATGAGCTTGCCCCACAAACTCACCAAAAAAAGGCCAAAACGCCGACCATGGGCGGACTTGTCTTTGTCTTCACAGCCGTACTTTCCACGGTAATTTGTGCAAGGCTTGATAACGCATTTGTCTTAACATCTCTCTTTTGCCTAGTTTGCTTTACACTGCTTGGCTACAAGGACGATTACAGTAAAATTTTAGGAGCAAAAAACCACGCCGGCCTAAGCCCAAAAGCAAAGCTCTTTTTTCAGTTTTTAATAGCCTTTGTAATTTCTATTTTTTTATATGCAAGTCACGAGCTTAGCACCGAGTTTTATCTACCTTTTTTTAAGCAACCTATTTTAGATTTAAAAATTTTTGCCATTTTCTTTTGGACACTGGTCATAGTCGCTGCTTCAAATTCAGTAAATTTAACAGACGGGCTTGACGGGCTAGCTACTGTGCCATCGATATTTTCACTTTTAACACTTGGCGTTTTTGCTTATATCTGCGGACACGCTGTCTTTAGCTCATATTTACTCTTACCAAAGATCGTAGGCGTTGGCGAAAGCGTTGTTGTCTCTTCAGCCCTAATTGGCTCATTAATGGGCTTTTTATGGTTTAACTGCCATCCAGCTGAAGTCTTTATGGGCGATAGCGGTAGCTTAAGTGTTGGAGCATATATCGGTTTTATGGGTGTTGCTACCAAAAACGAAATCTTACTCATCATCATCGGACTCATATTTGTCGTTGAGACCCTAAGCGTCATTCTGCAGGTAGGCAGCTTTAAAATTTTTAAACGCAGAATTTTTCTTATGGCGCCTATACATCACCATTTTGAGATAAAAGGCTGGGCGGAAAATAAGATCATCGTTCGCTTTTGGATCATCGCACTTTTAGCAAATCTAATCGCACTAACTGCGCTAAAGATCAGATAAGGAAAGTCATGAGAAAATCGCTATTTGGCTACGGCGGCACGATAAAGGCGATCGCTAAAAATTTCATAAAGGACGGCCTTTGGGATATCTATGATGATAAATTTAGTGAAATTTCAAAAGATGAGTTTGGCAATGCTCTTTTGCCAGTTAGCGAATTTGACCCAGCAAAAAGCAACCTAGAGATACCAAGTCCAGGCATCCCGCCTTATCATGAGCTTATTAAAAAAGCTAAGAATTTAGTTAGCGAGTATGACTATTTTTATGAAATTTATAAAGAAAATCTGCCATTTAATATCTGGATAAGCGGTACAAATGGCAAGACTACGACAACCAAGATGACACAGCACCTACTAGAGAGTAAGGGCTCAGTCATGGGCGGCAACGTTGGCATTGCGCTGGCAAATTTAGACTCAAACGCTAAAATTTGGATACTTGAGACTAGCTCATTTACTCTTCACTACACAAATCACGCCACACCTGGTATCTACGTGCTTTTGCCGATCACTCCAGATCATCTAAGCTGGCATGGCGACATGAGTGAGTACGAAAAGGCTAAGCTAAAGCCGCTTGCTAGCATGAGCGAAAGTAGCGTGGCGATCGTGCCTGAAATTTACGCCAACACGCCAACAAGGGCAAAAGTGATCTCTTACAAAAATGAGAGCGATCTGGCTAAATTTTGTGGCGTAAGCGTAGATAGTATAAATTTTAAAACGCCATTTTTACTTGACGCGTTGCTAGCACTTGCGGTAGAGAAAATTTTATTTGACCGCTGCGATGTCGCACTTTTAAATACCTTCGTCATCGAGGCAAACAAGCTTGAAGAATTTAGCGATAAAAATGGCAGAATCTGGGTCAATGACACAAAAGCGACTAACATAGATGCGAGCATACAAGCCGTAAAACGCTACAAAGATCATTTCATACATCTAATACTTGGTGGCGATGATAAGGGTGTTGATATGACGCCACTTTTTGAAGACTTAAAGAGTTTAAGAGTAAAAATTTACGCCATCGGCTCAAATAGTGATAAACTCATGAAATTAGCGACTAAATTTGGCATACCGGCTTTAAAATGCGATTTTTTACAAAATGCTGTCAATGAGATAAATAAAGAGCTAAAGACTAGCGAGATAGCGCTTCTAAGCCCGGCAGCTGCAAGTCTTGATCAGTTTAAGAGCTATGCCGAGCGAGGCGATAAATTTAAAGAGTTTATAAAGGCGCTTTAAATTTACAAGCTCTTTTAAGTAGTCTAACCAAAAACAAAAATATGCAAATTTATATTTTTGACATAAATTTTTACTATAAAGTTTTATTGTTGAATACTTTTTAAGTTTGTGCTAATATTTAGCAAAAATTTCTAAGGAAGTTTAATGCCTCTAACGCCCAGAAATGATGTAAATTTTAAAAGAAATTTAATAGATATCATAAAATTTTCATATGACAATGACATAAGCAGACCATTTATATCTAACAACAAACTACTTATTGGATATGGCTTTAGCCTAAAAGATGATATAGAACTTATTTGTGCCCAAATTTATAAAAACAACAAAGACAAAGTCATAAAAGACATCAAGCAAACTATCGCTACCACCACCAGCACAACCACCATAGAAAAGATAGACACAGATGAACTTTTAAAAAAGATAAATGATGCCGCAAAAGGGGCTTATGCAAAGTCTGGAGGTGCCGATACTTTACCTGAGTTTGAATTTAGCTCGGAAGATCAGCTAAATGCCATCTTGGAACAAAAGCTTACGCCGCTAATCCAAGAGATAAATCAAAAATTAAACAACTCTCCACTTAAAAATTTACAAGCCGTCTCACTTACTTCAGATACACAAAACAGTCAAATTTCAAGAGAGCATGTCGCGCTTTTAGCACTTCTTTATATCAGCAAGAAAAGCAATATTGATCCATCCCTAGCAAGCTACATCAAAAGCAAAAATCGTTTTAAGGCTTGGTTTTGGCTAGCATATGAGAGCTTTAGTGATGAGGCAAGCAATAAAACATCTCTTTTGCGAGAAAAAATTTCAAATCAGTTTGGCCTTTATGAAAGTGATGAACAAAATGTTAATTTTGCCGAGTGCATAGATGTTTTTAGCCATTTAAATATATCCAAAGCAAAATATAAATCAAAAAATCAAAACAATAAAGAGATCATCCAAAACGTTACTCATTTAGAATTTATGAAACTTCAAGAAAATGGATCAAATTTAAATGCATCAGATACATCAAAATGTGAGGCTTTATTTCAGCCATTTGTTACAAAGATAAATTCTTTATTAAGCACTCAAAGTACAAAAACCTTTAACCTTGAAAATATATACTGCGTAAATTTAATCAGCTCAAATGCTTCAAATGCTTCAAGAATAAATAAGCTCTTAAGGCAAAGAGAGGAGGAATTTTATAAACAAGAAAATATACTCTTGCTATGCCCAAGAAAGATGACAACTCCTATTAGAGTCTTTCAACCTAAAAAGAGCGAATTTACCGTTGTGCTAGCTAGTCAGACTCCATTTGATTGCAGTGAGCTAAACCCAAAAGAGCTAAATTCTAGTAGGCCAAACTATGGCAAGGCAAATTTATGTGAGCTAATACTTACTGACTTTAAATTTGACTCTTACGAAGATAGTAAAAATGAAGAGATAAAATTTAAAAATGCAAAGAGCAAAGATACGGTAATACTCTATCAAGAAAACAAAAATGAAGAAGACAAGATAAATGGTGCTACCTTTATTAGCATAAAGCAAAATAGCGATGATATAGAGTATAAACTAGAAGATGGCGCTATAAGCATGAAGTACTTTGAAGACCAAACATCTAACAACAAACACCTAAATTTCTCTTTATTAAATTTCGCTAAAGAGAATAACTTTACCCTAAGAGATGATAAAGACTCAGCTATGTTTGATATAAAGCTTCGTCTAGCTCATGGCAACAATGTAG
>NZ_PPAF01000010.1 GCF_002913045.1 Campylobacter concisus
CTACATTGTTGCCATGAGCTAGACGAAGCTTTATATCAAACATAGCTGAGTCTTTATCATCTCTTAGGGTAAAGTTATTCTCTTTAGCGAAATTTAATAAAGAGAAATTTAGGTGTTTGTTGTTAGACGAGGGGAGTTTGAAGTGATGAGAAGTAGGCACGCTACTCCTCTTTTCTATTCTCTGGTAAAACTAAATGACCATTTTTGTCTATTAGGGAGTATTGGACTAATAAAACATAGCTTGCATCCCAGCAATGATTATACCCAAAGCCCTCAATATCGTAGTCCTTATATTTTTCTTCAAAATTTTTATAAAGCTTTAAATTTTTTTCTTTTTGTTTTGCGCTTATGCCTTCAAATTTTAGGTCTGATATAGAGATAGTATCTTCAAAAACCTCTTTAAATTTCTCATAGTCTTCGCCGTAAATTCTACTAAATAGCTCTTTATCGTCCTTATAAAGCATTAAAGTTAGCTTTGCTGCAAAGTCTCTATATTTTTCACTTATACAACCTATACTTTCAGATACAAATAAAGCCTTGCTCTCTACAAAGCTATAGTCATACTCTTTTTTTGAGTATCTAATGCACTCTTTTTTACTATCTTTTATCCTTTCTCTAGCTATCTTTTGAGCTTTATCTTTTAAATTTGGAGCTTCTTTTACTATTAGATTATAAAGATCTGCAAAGTAATTATCTCTAAAAGAGTTATAGTCTGACTGGCATATAAAGTCTTCTAGAGAGTATTTTTTAAATTTATATTTGCCCTTGGCATCATAGCAAGTAAAGCTTGGTGAAATAGTATGGCTGCCATAGTCCATTATGGGATCAAGTGGATAGTCGTTTATCTGCGAAAAGTCAGAGGCAAATTTTATCATAGCTTCGTCTGGGCTTAAAGGCTCGTAAGCATATAAACTTAAGCCTACTTTCAAGCTAGTTAATAATATAATTTTAAATTTCATCATATTTCCTTACTGAAAAATCTTATGCTCAAGGCTAAGTTTTTGCGGATTTATAACTGCAGTTATACGTTCTACTATATCACTATTATCCAAATCCGCTTTGCTTTCATCGGCTATTTCATAAAGACGATATTTTTTAGGGTTAGACCTTTCTATAATCCAGAAATATGCAGCACTTATTAAGGCGTATTTACCATCTTGTGATATGAGATCAGGGTTTTTTAATAGATCTATATCTTTGTCGACTAAAAATTTTTTGTGTGAATAATTATTAAATCTTGCATAGTTGTCCTTCCCTGTTAATTGCTTAATTCCTCTGCCTCTAAAATTAAATCCATCATCTCCACCTTCATTGCCTAAATGATTTTTTCCACGATCAGAGTACATAGCGTTACCAACAAATTTTGCCCATTTTGAAGGATCTGTCTTATCGTAATATTGCGGATATAGTTTTTAGCTTCTTCTAATCTAGCTTTACCTCTATAGCTAATTATATTATTCTCTATAAATTTTTCTAACTCTTCTTCTAAAGTAAAATCACCTTTTGTTGTCTTTGCCTCTACAAAGCATTGCCCAAAAAAATGCTCTAATCTATTTCTAGTATCAAGCTTATATTTTACATACATTTGAATTCCGTCATCATCATCTCTTCTATTTAGTTCATCTACCATTTCTTGTAAGATATATTCTTGGTTTGTTTTTATATTAGTAAATACTTGTTTTAGCATACTTAGTGTAAAAGGATAGTCTTTAATCTCAATTAAAACATTTATCTCCTCATCCCCATCTTCCCACATACCACTATCTACTCTAGTTAAACTCTTTGATTCATTAAAAGAGCTAATAAATTCATCCATATTCTCTTTACTTAATAAATTTATACCAAGCTTATCATCTTTATCTGCATTAGACTGATTATTACTAGAGATCTCTTCTTTTGCATAAATTTGATAGCTATTATCTTATCTATATTTTTATAGACTATTATTGATATTTATTCTTCAATTTCTTATAAAATTTATCAAAGCTCGCGGGTAGCCTTTTATCTATTTCTTTAAGTTTGGATAGGAATTCTTCTTGTTCTATCTGTTGTAAATCATCGCTTTTAAAAATAGTTTTTTCTTACTTAAAAATGTTCAAATACATTTTCCCGCCAGACATTATGTCGCCATAAATTTCATATATGTAGTTTGAATTTTTAAATTTATTCCCATCAAGCGCTCATTTACACTATTTTTTATTGGTGTTGGTTTTGATAAAATTTTTAAACTTTTGGTATTTCTTTTATTTACCCCAAAATAACCACCATTTGTACAATGTATGTCACCCTCGCATTCGAACATAGCAATAGCTATTAAAATTTTTTCATTTTCATAGCAATATCCTATTTCTTCGGCTTTAAAAAAAGTAATTACAAAATCACGCACGCTAGCCCTATTTATCAAATTTTAAATATTTACTATCGCAATCTTCAAAATGATTATACTCGTTCATAGAGTTTCCGTAGTTTTGTATGACTATGCTATCACTTTTATACATCCCGTCAATTTTTTTAAATTTTATATAAAATCCACCTTCGCCATTGCTTTTTATGCTTGATATATAGCCTTGTGATTTTGTCTGATTATTATCAACTATCTTGTAAAAATACTTTGCCTTATTGGTATTTTTCGTTATTTCTATTGAAATATTACAAGGCTCATTTTTGTAAAGCCCAGTTAAATTTATATCTTTTGCGTAGGCATTATGCGCCATAAAGGCTAGCACCATAAAATAAAAAATAACTATCTTTTTTACCATATCTATCCGCTATTTTTTAGTCGCATTATATCTATTTAACAAAGGCAAAACTATATCTTTTTGATCTTTCCATTCTCAAATTTATATTTTCTTTCGTCTGATAGTTTTCCACTACTTTTAAAATTTGGCTCACCATTGTTGGTTAGTGCATTTTTGTGTGGTTTGTCTATTATCAAGATGCCTTCATTAGTGACTTCGAAAAATGGCACACTCGCGCACCAATCTATCTCGCCTTGAAATTTTATCTTGTCGTCATCTTTCTTTTCAAAAATCCTCAAAGGCCCGTGTCCATTGCAAACAGCATAGTTTTGTATGTCTTGAAATATCCACACTTCGCTGCGATTCAATTTGGTATAAAATATTAAATTTGGTTCAAGCTCATACTCGCACTCTCTGCTATAAATCTCTTCATCATTTATGCTTATGGAGCATTTGTTATCCTTGCTATATGTTTCTATACTTAAGTTTTGAGCATTAGAAAATACGATAAAGAGTAGTGATAAAAATAAAAATTTTTTCATAGAATTAACCTTTATAGCTTTTTTAGACCCTTTTCTAATTTTTCTTAACTTTTGCCGCAGCTTCCTCTTTTGTAATGCTTCCATCCATATTTTTGTCTAATCCTTTATTTGTTATATAGCTAGAACTACTAGAACTAAATAATACGTAATCATTCGACTTACCAATGGCTTTTGGATAAATAATTGCCATATAAATGTCCTCTATGGTTTCAATTTTTCCAGAATAAGGCATAAAATATTTTTCTATATATTCAAGTTGTTCAACTTCAGACATATTTGCTAGTTTTGATGTAGTTGTCCCTAGACCGGCTGCTGTTGTTTCTAAAAATTGTATAAGTCCTAGCACTAGCAACTGGATTTTATACTAGCTGAAAAAGTCTCACCTGTCTCAAAAGTCATGCATGACATCAAAAAATCAGGATTTATTTTTAAATTTATACATATTTCTATAACTTTTTCCTTAAATTCTAAAGAAACTTTTTTACCCCAAGCAATTTTATTGTCTGTTTTTAAATCAACCCCCAACTCCCTTTATCTCCATCTTCCCACATACCACTATCTACCCTAGTTAAACTCTTTGACTCATTAAATGAGCTAATAAATTTATCCATATTTTTTTGCTTAGCTTGTCATCTTCATATATATTTACATTCTACGCTTGATCTATATTTTTATTTATCAAGACATCATCATGTCTTAGATTGGCTTTAATATCTTTTCTTTACAAGAAGTAGTCATACTACTCCTCTTTTCTATTCTCAGGCAAAATCAAATGACCATTTTTGTCTATTAAGGAGTATTGGACTAACACTATATAAATTAGATCATGGATACGATAATTATCATAATCGCCAGTATAGTCATCATATTTTCTTAAAAACTCAGCATATGGCTTTTTATCTGTTTTTTTTATGTCTTTTAGATCTCTAAAAGAGTAAAGTATCGGCACATACTTTAAAGTATCTTCAAAGACCTCTTTAAATTTCTCATAATCTTCGCCGTAAATTCTTTTAAATAGCTCTTTATTATTTTTATAAAGAAGTAAAGCTAGTTTTGCAGTGGAGTTTCTATAGTAAGATCTAGTGCAATGAATAGAATTGCCGACGCTATAATTATATTTAACCCGTACTTGAAAATATTTTGAATACCCATCTATACACTCTTTTTGAGTTTTAGCTATCCTCTCTCTTGCTATCTTTAGAGCTTTTTCTTTTAAATTTGGAGCTTCTTTTACAATTAGATTATAAAGATCAGCAAAATAGTTATCTCTAAAAGCAAGAAATTTGGACTGACAAACAAAGTCTTCTAAAGAGTACTCTTTAAATTTATATTTGCCCTTAGCATCAGAACACTTAAAACTAGGAGATGTATTAGTACTGTAATCGTTTGAAAAATAGTCATCACCGGTAAAAAATTCGTCTTCGATCTGTTCAAAATTATCGATCGCTTTATTGGTAGCTTGGCTAGGCATTAAAGCTTCAAAAGCATATAAATTTAAGTTTATTAGTAAATTTATTAATAAAATAGTTTTAAATTTCATACTTCAGCCCTTTATTTAAATTTCTTAAATATATTTGCTTCTCTTATACGTTTATAAGAGTTTATTCTTTTTGTTCTGCTTTCTTTATTTGCACCGCCATTTACTAAATCTGTTACTCTATTTACTATTTCTTCATTGTCTAATTCCGGCTTGCTTTTATCGGCTCTATCGTAAATGTTCTTTTTTTTAGCCCAGAAAAATGCAGCCGACACAAAAGCAAAGGTTTTATTTTCAGCTACCAGTTCTGGATTATCCACAAAGCTTACTTCATCTCCTACTAATTTAACTTTGTGTGCGAATTTATTAAATTCAGTATATATTTCTCTACCAGTTATTTGTATTATCCCTCTACCTCTATATTTCCAGCCGTCACCTTCTTCGGTATTGCCAAGTCGCAAGTCCTTAGGTCTATTTTCATCAGCATATCCTAGATTGGCTATGGCTTCTTGATTGGCTTTTTGAATTATTTTTCCTTTTTTGTCTTTTATTCTTCCTATATCCTTACTTCTATCATAATTATTTTTAAAATAGCCAATATTAGACCCCATAAGACCTTCCACGCTATAATCTAAGCTCTCTGTCAGTTTTGGGAAGCTACTTTCCACCTCTACCGCACATTGCCCAAAAAAATGCTCTAATCTATTTCTAGTATCAAGCTTATATTTTACATACATTTGAATTCCGTCATCATCATCTCTTCTATTTAGTTCATCTACCATTTCTTGTAAGATATATTCTTGGTTTGTTTTTATATTAGTAAATACTTGTTTTAGCATACTTAGTGTAAAAGGATAGTCTTTAATCTCAATTAAAACATTTATCTCCTCATCCCCATCTTCCCACATACCACTATCTACTCTAGTTAAACTCTTTGATTCATTAAAAGAGCTAATAAATTCATCCATATTCTCTTTACTTAATAAATTTATACCAAGCTTATCATCTTTAT
>NZ_PPAF01000011.1 GCF_002913045.1 Campylobacter concisus
AACTTGCCTAGCTCCGCTTATCAAAAGCACAGGAAAGCTTTTCATATACTCTTTTATCTCATCAGCTACGGCTCGTTTGATGTACATAGTATTTTATCCTTAAATATTTAGGAGTATAATACTACAATATATATAAATTTACAAGGATGGTTTGGTTAAGATAATTGTATATTTAAATTTAATTCGAACTAAAACTGGCAAGATTAAGTCAGTCACTGTGATTTTCCATCACACTGAGTATTTTATTGGTAGAGTTTTAAGCAATATCACCTCAGATTTTCATATTGACAAATGGTGGCCAAATCTTACCTCAAAAGGAGCAGCACATTAACCATTTTTGGAATATTGCACAGGCTCTTTTATATTGCGACCTAACTTCCCAATAAATTATTACCTCATAACTTTATCCAGTAGTGATTTATAGCTATCCACTACGTCATAGACTACGCTATCGTTGCTTCTAGCCTTAAAATGCTCCTTTGCGCAGTGGATTTTGGACTCTTCGACTTGGCGAAGCTGCATAGAGTTCATAGACCCTTTAGTCTCCGCAACAAAATAAATGTGCTTGATATCACCCTCATAAAACGCGATCGCCCTAAAAAGACAAACCTCTCCAGATACATCAGTCATATATATAGACG
>NZ_PPAF01000012.1 GCF_002913045.1 Campylobacter concisus
TGCCAACTCCAGTTGGACCAACTAGCATCATTATGCGCTGTTTTTTATCGCCGAGCTCTTTTCTGCATGGTAGCATATTTCTCAAAAGCGAGTAGAAGTACCTTTTTACCGCAGTTGGGTTGCTTTTCATAGAGACTGGCAAATTTTCAAGCGTCGTTTGCATGATCGCCTCTAGATGCTCCTCTTTCATTCCGCTTTGTTTTGCGAGCTTGTAGATAGTAGCAAACTCTGGCGGGATCGAGAGATTGTTGCGATTTGGGGCTTTTTCGTCCCAGATCATGTCAGTTATCAGCCCTATTTTCTCGCTTAGCACGCTTACTTGCTTTGCTACGTCGTCTATTTTTTTATTCATGCCATTTGTATTTGGCTCTTTTATCTCGTTCATATCGACATTTGCTATCGCGCTTATCTCTTTTGCGACGACAGACA
>NZ_PPAF01000013.1 GCF_002913045.1 Campylobacter concisus
AATCTTAAATGGCGATCATAGCAAGGTTTATGACAAAGAAGAAGACAAGAGAACAGAAGAGGCGACAAGAGCTTGGTATAAAGATGACAAAGCACTTCATACAGATGAGGGCGAGACTGAGGAAAACTACACAGGCCTTAGTGACGGCGAGAGAAGAGACGCCGAGGGCAAACTAGCACATAGTAAGCTTTTTGATACAAAAGGTAAATAGAGCTGGATTAAAGCACCAAGATATGATGACATGCATATGCAAGTAGGTCCAATAGCAAGTATCGTTATAAACTACGCTAGAGGCAACGAGAGAGTTAAAAAAGTAGTTGGCGAGTTTTTAGCAAAGAGTGGCTTGCCATTGAGTGCAGTTTTCACAACGCTAGGCAGAACCGCTAATCGTATGCTTGAGGCAAAGGTAGTTGCAGAGAATACAATGGATGCATTTAATGCG
>NZ_PPAF01000014.1 GCF_002913045.1 Campylobacter concisus
AATGGGAAGTGGGCTCAATTTTTAGCCTCTTAATCACTCACACCGTCCCAGAAAGCCCAGTAAGTACCGGTGACTGTTAACATCTAGATAACACCGTAGCGTACAGAATTTTTGATAACTATGAACTCGCTTAGACTACCGCCATGAAATACATAATTTACTGGAGTGTCGCTTTTGGTATTAAATGTCTTTGCCACATAGGCTTGTGGGTTTTTAAGAAGTTCAGGTCGTAGCACGACATTACCTGGTAAATAAACGCCGTGGACATTACCAAAGCTAGCTGCAATGCTAAATTTATCGATTATCTTGATTAGTCGTTCATAGTCAAGTGCGACATCCTCTGACTGAGTGTAAAGAAGCGCATAATCAACGCTTGTATTATATACACCATCTTCTTCACCACCTGTGACGCCAAGCTTGATCTCAAGTCTGATGCCCAGCTCGCTAAGCTCTTTTAGATACTTCTCGCATGTACTTAGATTTTCGTTATGACTCTCTCCACTAAGGTCGAGCATGTGAGAGCTAAAGAGTGGTACGC
>NZ_PPAF01000015.1 GCF_002913045.1 Campylobacter concisus
GGTATGGCGAGTGGCCAAAGCAAAACTACCGCCACATGCCCTTAATCTCCAATAACTTCTACGCTCAGATGAAATTGCGTTTGACATCCAGGGCGCTTTGATGTGACGAGCTGAGCCCGCCTGATCTTTTGGTGATTGCCGGGGGCGAAGTGCTTTTAAACTTAGACTGTAAAATTTTAGCAAGCAGTGGCGCAAACGTAGATGTGATAGCCATTTCAAAATAGAAGATCGATGCCAAAGCTCACCGCGCAACAGGCGAGGCGAAAGATAAAATTTACACAACGAATGGCAGCTTTAACCTAAGCACAGTCGATAAAAAGCTACAGGTTTTCCAAAAAATGAGTGATGAGAGCGAGAGACTGGACATTACCTTGCCGAGAAAAACAAGACAGAAAAACGATCTCCAAAGATCACTGCTACAGCAAGCTGGCGTATCCGAGGGCAGGTGCGAGAACTTAATCAGCTAGTACGGACGTTTGGATAAAATAAGCG
>NZ_PPAF01000016.1 GCF_002913045.1 Campylobacter concisus
CGGTAAATTTTATCTCCAATGTGTTTTGCATAAAGTTCATACAGCGCAAATGTCACGCCAGCCATCAAAGCGCCACTTTGCTTATTTGTCTTTGCGTGAAGTGCGTATTCTATGATCTGGTCACTTCCAGAGCCGATGATTAAATTTTTGCTAGTTACGCCAAATTTCTTAGCCAGCCCTTCTTGTAGCTCAAAGTAACTATCGTCTGGATAGAGATGCGCTTTTTTAGCGACCTCTTTTAGCGTCTCCTCTGCGCGTTTGCTCGTACCAAAAGGGTTTTCGTTCCTAGCTAGCTTGATTACATCTTTTGCCTAGATACCAAATTCTCTAACTACAAGCTCGATTGGCATTCCAGCCTCGTAATTTACTAGATCATCTAAAAAGTCATTAAATTTCATTACTCATCTCCGTTTAAATAGCTTCCAAGCCATGTTATCTCAGCGCCACTCTCTTTTGCG
>NZ_PPAF01000017.1 GCF_002913045.1 Campylobacter concisus
GCTGCCATAGCAGTGGAATGAGAAATTTTTATTTCAAGGCGGGGGCGGTATGGACGGCTTTTTAGTGCCTGCTCTTGGTGCAGTGCCGATACGAACCAGCACAGCCACGCCAGCGCTTCTTAGAGGCTACGCGGTCGTTACAACAAACTCAGGACACCCAGAGCCAACGACTGAGTTTGGGCTAGATCAGCAAGCAAGGCTAGACTACTTGGACGGACTAAAAGATGGGATCATAAATGCTTGGGAAACGTGCAAATTTGATCCAAAAAGTCTAAAATTAGCAAAGCAAAAGATAGAGGCAATCGAAAAAATCTTTAACGGAGCTAAAAACAGCAAGGGCGAGCAAATTTATAGTGGCTGGTTTTATGACTCAGGCGTGAGCGCTGAGGGCTGGAGGAAATGGAAACTAGGTGACTCGCAAAGTGCCAAGCCAAACGCTAGAAATATCACGCTTTCTAGCGGCGCGGTGAATTACTACTTATTGACACCAGCGCAGCCAAATTTTGACACGATAAATTTCGACTTTGACAAAGACACGCCAAAGACTTTCGAGACTGCGGCGGTAAATGACGCCATCTCAACAAGCCTTAGCACATTTAGCGCAAATGGCGGCAAGCTCATAATAGT
>NZ_PPAF01000018.1 GCF_002913045.1 Campylobacter concisus
TCTAACAACAAACACCTAAATTTCTCTTTATTAAATTTCGCTAAAGAGAATAACTTTACCCTAAGAGATGATAAAGACTCAGCTATGTTTGATATAAAGCTTCGTCTAGCTCATGGCAACAATGTAGTGCCTACATCAGCATCAAGTTCAGGTCTTACTCTTACAATAAACAATCTCATCATTGAAAACGAAGATGGTAAGGCAAGTGAAGATATAGATAAGATATATCTTCATCACTGCTTTGATAAAAGTATATATGAGAGTATATCTTTAGTAAAAAATGAAGACTCAGATATCAAAAACTCATATACAGCTACATTTAATATCCCAATAGATAAAGAGAATAAAGGAGATACCAAATTTATACTTTATTCAAGTGATCTAAGTAAAGTTTATAGCACCAAAGATATTCATGCTCACACTGATACAGCTGTAATATCTTTAGGATATCAAGATAAGAGTAGCTCTAACTTTTGCTATAGCAATAAGGTCTCGTTAAGAGATATAACAGATCATATAACAAATGTAATCTCTGATAGTGAGTATCCATTTAAGACAAATGAGCCAATATGCTTAAAGGCTATATATAAACAAGAAAAAGGTAGTAAGAGATATAAAGAGATACTTTGGGGATATAAGGTCATAAAAAGTAAAGAGTATGATGAGCTATCCAAATCAAATCCAAAAGATGTAGTAGGCTTAAAAGATCAAAAGGGTAAAGAGACAACATTTAAAATTTCAGATGTTATACAAAAAGATGATCTAGATAAGCTAAAACAAGGTGGTCATGCTATAGTATTTTTTGCATATCTTGAAGGCGATAAGGATAAATTTAAGTTTTATACAAGATATGGCAAAAATCATATAAGAATAGATATAAAGATACCTTTATATATTAAATTTAAAGATGATAAGCTAGTTATATATGAGTTTGAGCATACTACAAAAGAGAAGGCATTTGATGCTAAATTAAAGCTTAGTGATAATAAAGACGATGCTTTAATAAAAAATGATAATTACTTATATATAAATAAAAATATCTCATCAAATGAGATAAATATATATGAAGACGACAAACTAAGCAAAGAGTTAAAAAGTGATGAAAAGACAAATAAGAGCTATCAAATTTATGCAAAAGAAGAGAGCTCTAGTAATCAGTCTAATGCAGATAAAGATGATAAGCTTGGTATAAATTTATTAAGTAAAGAGAATATGGATGAATTTATTAGCTCTTTTAATGAATCAAAGAGTTTAACTAGAGTAGATAGTGGTATGTGGGAAGATGGGGATGAGGA
>NZ_PPAF01000019.1 GCF_002913045.1 Campylobacter concisus
CACAAAAGGATATCGCTGACATCTGCTACGCATCTGAAAATACAGCCTGTGAGCACATTTTAAACAAGCTTGAAAAGGTCTTTTGTTTAAGAAATTTCAAGCGTTTTGGCGTAGTTGGCGGCGCAAGTGCAAATCTAAATTTACGAAAAAGACTTGAAACGCTTTGCCAAAAAAATGAGTGCGAGCTTTTACTAGCTCCACTTGAGTTTTGCTCTGATAACGCACTGATGATAGCAAGAGCTGGACGTGAGAAGTACTTAAAAGGCGAGTTTGTAAACCATAGCGAGCTAAATATAAATCCAAGAGTTAGCTTTAAAAAGCTTGAGTTAAATTAAACTTTTTAAAAAAGATAAAATTTTGCGCCTAAATCTTGATAGCTTCGTAAGTAAAAACGTAATAAAATCTAAAAAATTTCAAAAAAAGAATCTTTAATGGACAAGTTTTTAAATCACGCTTGGCATTTAAATAAAATTTACGCCAATACCGATGCGAGCGTACCTTTTTACCC
>NZ_PPAF01000020.1 GCF_002913045.1 Campylobacter concisus
TAAAATTTATTTTATTTTTACATTTAATAAATTTTTTGAATCCATTTAACCAAATGCATGGGATATTTTGCTCTAAATTTTTCTTTTCTATAAGTTTAAAAGTCAGCCAAAAAATGTAAGTTTAGTCTTGCTTAAATTTAGCCTATATTTTGTGGCTAAATTTAAAAGATTTTTATTTATTAATTTTTTATGGCTATAATACGAAACAACAAATTTTATTATTAAGGAATTATTATGTTTGAACTTAGAAAACTTCCATTTGATGCAAATAGTAATGCAGTAGTTAGCGCAAAAACCTGTGAATACCACTACGGCAAGCATCATGCAACTTACGTAGCAAATTTAAACAATCTTATAAAAGATACAAAATTTGCCAACGCATCTTTTTATGAAATTCTAACAAATAGCGAAGGTGGGCTTTACAACAATGTCGCTCAAGTTTATAACCACGACTTTTACTGGGACTGCATCGCTAAAAAAAGCGAGATGTCAAGCGAGCTAAAAGCTGCGATCGAAGCAAATTTCGCTAATTTTAAAGAGGAATTTCTAAAAGCAGCCACAACGCTTTTTGGCTCAGGCTGGGCGTGGCTTGTATTTGATCCAAGCAGCAAAAAGCTAGAGATCGTACAAACTAGCAATGCAAAAACTCCAGTGAGTGATGGAAAAGTGCCACTTCTAGTCGTTGATGTTTGGGAGCACGCTTACTACATCGACAACTTCAACGCTCGCCCAAAATACCTAGAGACATTTTATGAGAACATAAACTGGGAATTTGTAAGCAAAGCTTACGAGTGGGCACTAAAGGAAGGCCTTGGCTCAGTTGAGTTTTACACAAAAGAACTTCATAAATAATATCTGGCGGGACTTTCCCGCCTTTAAATTTCTACTTTTATCTAAATTTTTAAAATCATCAAATTTATCAGCAAAAACTATCTTGTTTTAAAAGAAAGTGTAACATCAAAAATGGCTCAAAATTTTGTTTTAGCAAACAATTTCTCTTAAATTTAAAGCCAGTGTGAGCTATCTCAACTTCAAATTTCTACTTTGTTGAAAATTTTAAACCACTGCTAAATTTATAAGCTACAGACACGATCTTTGCCACTTCAAAAAGGCATAAAATGCTCGCTTTTATCGGTCTGCTACATTGTGGTTGGGCGGTTTTTGTACTTAAATTTAAAGCAACCAAATAAAAACTAGTGTAGGTCATCTTGCCTTTAAATTCATCAGTAAAACTTGATTTGATGTTAAAAAATGGTGGTGGGGGCAATGTTCACTGTTTCAAAAATGCCCCGAGCTGTATTAATTAGGCAAGGGTAACTTAAATTTCAAAGCCACCCAGCCAAATTTACTCAATTTATCTTTTTGAAGTGTATAAATTTATACCATTTTGTAAGCGTTTTAGCCCCTCAAGCACTCTAGCTCTTTGGGTTGCGATATTCATACGGAGGAAAAATCTATCTCCTCTGTAAGCATTGCCATCATTTAGCCAAAGTCCAGCTTTATCACGCAAGAAATTCATAAAGTCGCTCGAATCCTCGCAAAATGCGCTGCAATCAAGCCACAAAAGATAAGTCGCATTTGATGGCAGAAGTTTTACTGGCAAATTTTGCTCTTTTATGAAATTTATAACGATTTTTTTGTTTTCAAAGAGATACTCCCTAAGCTCATCAAGCCATATTTGACTATCATTAAATGCCGCTATTGTCGCAGTTATCGCAAATGCGTTTGCCTCACCTATCTCATCATAATTTACAGCTGCATTTATTCTGGCACGTATTTGCTCATTTGGCGTGACGATGGCTGAGCTTTGAAGTCCAGCTATATTAAAGGCTTTTGTAGGTGAGATGCACGTGATTGAGTTATTTTTACACTCTTCGCTAACGCTGATAAATGGTACGTAGCTTAGCCCAGGATCAGTTATGTCGCAGTGGATCTCATCGCTGATAACCAAAACATCGTGCTTATAACAAAGCTCGCCTATTTTTTTAAGCGTCTCTTTGTCCCAAATTTTTCCTATTGGATTGTGAGGATTGCAAAGAAGCATCATAGTTGTTAGTGGCTGAGCTAGCTTTGCCTCAAGGTCTTCAAAATCAATCTCATAAGAGCCATCTTTATAGACAAGGTCGTTTGATAAAATTTCACGGCCGTTGTTTTTTATGCAGTTAAAAAATACATGATAGACAGGAGCCTGAACTAAAATTTGATCTCCTGGATTACTAAATCTTCTAATCGCAGTTGAAATCGCTGGTATAACGCCAGTGCAAAAGCACATCCAATCGTTTTCAAAGCTAACATCATGACGCCTCTTCCACCAGCCTTTAATCGCTTCGTTCCACTCTTTTGGGATAAATGAGTAGCCAAAGACGCCATTATCAAGACGCTTTTGTAGGGCATTTAAAATTTCAGGTGCAGCCTTAAAATCCATATCAGCAACCCACATTGGCAAAACATCGTTTTTCATTCGCCACTTCGATGAGTTGGTGCCATCTCTGCTAATAAGCGTATCAAAATCGTACTTCATAGCTTTTCCTTAAAATAAAATTTTAAATCAATTATAACCCAAAAGATACTAATATAATTTGAAATTTTCTCTCAATTTAATATTTCAAAAGGAAAAATGATGAAATTAGCTCAGGCTCTCATTTTAAGAGCTGATACACAAAAACGTTTAGAGCAGCTAAAAGGTAGGTTGCTCGATAATGCAAAAATGCAAGAAAATGAAAGACCTAGCGAAGATCCAAAGCTTCTTTTAAAAGAGCTTGATGGGCTAAGCGATGAGCTATTTAGACTGATCTTGGCTATAAATTTAACAAACTCAAGTGCAAAATTTGAAGGCGTGAGTCTAACTGAAATGATCGCTAAAAAAGATACGCTAAGCCAAAAAGTAAGCGTGCTTAGGGAATTTGCCAAAAGCGCAAGCCAAAAGGTCGATCTTTACTCAAATAGCGAGATAAAAATTTTAAGTAGTGTTGATGTGGCTATGCTTCAAAAGCAAATAGACGAGCTATCAAAAGAGATCAGAGAGCTAGATATGAAGCTGCAAGAGGCAAACTGGCAAGTTGATCTTGTAGAGTAAAATTTATGGTAAAAATGTAGCTAAAGGCGAGTAAAAAGAAAAATTTATTAGGCTTGCGGGGAGAGAGCAAAAGTTTAAATTTATCCCAGCAATTTAAAAAATGCATTCTTAAAAATAAATGTTACTACCACTTACTGATTTAGCTACGTTTTGGGTGGGTTTGGGGAAGATTAATCTTTATTATGTAAGATTTCACAAATTTTTAAAAGGAAATTTATGAAACTTGACACCTTGATCGTAAAAGGCATTGAAGCTAAAAATAATCCAAATAAAGCTGTCATTCCGCCTATTTTTTTAGCAAGTACATTTGTGCAAGATGATCTTGAGAATTTTCAAGAATTTGCATATTCGCGTGGTAGCAACCCAACCAAAAAAGCATTTGATGAAATTTTTGCAAAGGTTGAAGGCAGCAAATATGCATTTAGCTTTGGTTCAGGCATGGCAGCAACAGCGGCGGCACTTAGCCTTATAAAAACAGGGCAAAAGGTCCTACTAAATAGCAATGTCTATGGTGGCACTTATAGATATGTCACGACTGTTTTTGAAAGCCATGGCATAAAGAGCGAATTTATAGATGATCTAAATTTTTTAAGCGAAGATGACATTAGTGACGACGTGGCGGCGATATTCATCGAAACTCCGTCAAATCCTCTCTTAAGAGTGACAGATATCGCTAGAATTTCAAAGATCGCTCACAAAAAGGGCGCTCTAGTCATAGTGGATAACACATTTTTAACGCCTTATTATCAAAGAGTACTTGATCATGGAGCTGATATCGTGGTTTATAGCGCTACAAAGTATATCGGTGGACACGCTGATGTGATCGCTGGTATCGTCACGCTAAACGATGATGCTTTGGCCGAAAAGATAAGATTTGCTAAAAATACGCTTGGTGGCATCATAAGCCCGATGGATGCCTACTACCTAATACGTGGGCTTAAAACGCTTAGCGTTAGGTTCGACAGACAAACGCAAAATACCCATAAAATAATCAAATTTTTACAAAATAATGACGCCGTTAGCGTTGTGCATTTTGCTGGCTCATATAGCGAGCAAGAGGCGAAGATGCAAGCAGCTCAAGCAAGCAACATCGGTGCTCTCATCTCATTTGAGCTAGATGAAAAATATGATGTAAATAATTTTGTAAAATCACTAGAAATTTTTGATCTAGCGGTAAGTCTTGGTGGCGTAGAAAGCCTTATTTGCAGGCCTGCGACGATGACACATGAGGCATATCCAAAAGAGGTGCTAGATAAGATCGGTATAAAGCAAAACTTGCTTCGTTTAGCAATCGGTATCGAAAACGCTGATGATCTAATAGCAGATCTTGATCAAGCATTTAAAAAAGCAAAAAAATAATAAAGGAGATAGATATGGCAACTACAAAATTTAAAGGTAGTGAGGTAAATTTAAGTGGAAATGAGGTCTTCGTAGGCTCTTATGCGCCTGAAGCAAAAGTCGTAGTGCAAGATCTTAGCGAGTTTAGTGTAGGCGGAAATAATGGCGTAGAAGTACTTGTTTGCTTACCATCACTTGATACTGGCGTTTGCGCAGCAGAGGCTCGTAAATTTAACGAAAAAGTAGCTGGCAAACACGGCGTAAAACTTAGCATCATCTCAAATGATTTGCCATTTGCGATGGGTAGATTTTGCACGACTGAAGGCATAGAAAATTTACGTGTAGGAAGTGACTTTAGATACGGAGAATTTGCTAAAAACTATGGCGTTTTAATGAGCGATGGCCCACTAAAAGGACTACTTGCAAGAGCGGTATTTGTCATCAATGATGGCGTAATAATTCACAAACAAATCGTCCCTGAAGTGACAGAAGAGCCAAACTACGATGCTGTATTTGATGCTATTAAAAGTAGTGGTAGTTGTGGTTGTGGCTGCCATTAAAAAGGACGTTATCTAGGCATCTATTTGATGCTTAGATAATTAATCTTCAAATAGAGATTTTTCAAAAGATTTTACTACAAAGCTTTTTCTATGAAGGCTTGAATAGCCAAACTTAGTAATGGCATCTAGATGCGCCTTTGTGCCGTATCCTTTGTGTCCAGCAAAGCCATACTTTGGGTAAATTTTATCCCAGCCTTTCATTAAACTATCGCGGCTAACCTTTGCTAATATGCTAGCAGCGCTTACCCCAGCGACTTTGCTGTCAGCTTTTATCATCGTTGTGATACCTACACCATAGTCTAAATTTCCATCATAAATGATCTCAAAGTCCTCAAAATGCGCCTTAAAAAGTTTGAGCGCTCGTCTTAAGCACTCACTTAGCCCAAGTTCGTCTATTTGCATATTTGAGAAGTAAATGATGAGAAAATTTGAGCTTTTTATAATCTCTTTAAAAAGTTCCTCACGCTTTTTTGCGGTTAGTTTTTTGGAGTCGTTTAGACCTGAAATTTCTTTATTAAGTACGCAGGCTGCTACGCTTAAAGGCCCAGCTAAAGCCCCACGTCCAGCCTCATCTATGCCACAAATTTTTGCCATTAAAGTCCGATTTCATCGCTAAAGTAAGGTCTTAGCTCATCAAGCGGCACGCTAATTTGCTCCTCATTTAAAAAGGTAAGCCCAAGTGGCGAAAGTACAAAATTTTCGCTAACACCTGCTGTTGCGAGGATTGCTTTTAGGTGAGGGTCGTTCATATCTTTAAAAATCTGCTTTAACTTTAGCTTTTTGTTGGTTTTAAGCAAGACGACATCGCAGCTAGTTTTGTTATTTTTATAGGTGCAGATGCTTTTTATTTTGTCATTTATATAGTAGATGTTATCTAGGCTTTCAAATTGGTTATTTGGCCATTTTTTACGCTCGCTTTTTAGGTCATAAAGTGTCGAGAGTAATTTATTTTTATTTTTTTTAGCCGATTCTTTGGCAAATATGTCGTTAATTATAGCTTCGTATCTCGTGCCATTTGCTTCGGTCATTTGGATGCCAATATTTAGCATTTCATACTCTTTTTCTTTTTTGATAGTCGCATTATAGGCTTTGTTTTTAACGATTATTTTGCCCTTTAGCTCGCCATTTTCATTTTTAACGTCTAAATTTATCTTATCAGATACAGCATTTAGCGATGAAATTTCACTGCTATTTTGCTCAAAAGAGCCTTTTTCGTAGTCATATTTTGTACCATCAAAAAAGATATGTCCGCTTATCTTGGCTGGCACTTTAAAGCTCTTGCTTTGCTTAAAATTTTCAAATTCATCTTTAAAATAGTTCATATAAACTTCAAATTTTATACCATTTGCCTCGCCAATAAATTTATAAAATTTTGCCCAGTTTTCGTGATTTATCTCATAGCCAAATAGGCTTACTATAAGTATAAAAATCCCAATAAATGCTCTCATGTCTGTCCTTCATAGTTTTTTTGATTATAGCTTCTTTACTTTAAGCTTTTAAAACAATAATCAAATAAAGGTTTAAATTTATAAACCTAGACTCCACCTAGAAAAGGGCAAAATTTCGCATTTTATGCCCTCAAAGCTAAGCTCAGCTTGGTTTGCGACGCTGATTATCTGAAGCTTACTTACACTCAGTTCTTTTAAGCTTGCGTGGAGTTTTTTAAATTTCAAAAAGATGATCTCTGGTGCAGAAAACGGCACACAGATGATCGCGATCTTCCTTTTATTAAGGAAGAAATCAATCTCTTTTGTATAGTAAATTTCATCTTTAAATTTAAGCAATTCGCAAAAAACTACATTTGCAAAGACAGCCAAAAAGTCCTTTTTTAGATACAAAGCATTACGAAGTGCAAAATTTGTAAAGTAGAGCTTTTTGCTCGTGCTGCTCTCATCTAAATTTGGTACTAATTCTATAAAGCCATTTTCATTAAGGCTGGTTACCGCGTTATAGACACTATCTTTTGAGATTTTCATCTGCTCTTTTAGGTTTTTGTAGATACCAAAAGTACTAAGCACATCGTGGCATTTTGGAGCACATTCTTTTAAAATCGCAATGCTTTGCTCGCTTAAATTTGCTTTTAAGAGCTGCTGCAAGTGCGCTGTGACCTCACTCGAGTCCAAAAAAGCACTTGCTATCTCGTTGCCGTGAGCCAAAAAGTAGCTAAAAAGCAGGTCTTGATCCAAATTTTTCTTAAAAAATAGTATAAATTCCTCGTAGTCGAGATAGTTTAAATTTATACGAGCAAAGCCGTCAATCGTGAGTGAAAATTCCTTGCTTGTAAGTATGATATTTTCAAGTGTTGCGCCCTTTAAAAAGCCTAAATTTGTAAGGTCAGTAGCTTGTAAATTTTCAACTGCAAGAACCTTTATCTGGGTATTTTTTTCTAAAAATTCTTTCAAATTTGCTAAAAGCAAGGTTCTATCTATCCTTAGATCGTCTAAATTTACATAAAGTCTCTCTTCGCTTTTATAATGGCTCAAAAACTCATAAACAAGGGCTGTTTTGCCACTTGAAATGGCGCCTATTATAAGCGTTTTTGGCGAGATGATTTCGTATTTTCTGGGGATAAATTTACTTGATTTAAGCGGCTGATTGTAATAAAGCTCTAATTGGTTCATTTTCTCCCCTTTGTAAGATGTATATGTAAATTTTTACTATACCGTCAATTCCCCCCCCCTTGTTATAAGCGCGATCTCATCGCTTGTTAGTTCATAAAGCTCAAAAACAAGTTTGTCTATTTTTTCGTCACTTGCCTTGATTTTGTCGTTTAGCGTGTCGATATTTTCTTTGGCTTTTAGCTTTTCATCAAGGCTTAAAGTAGGCATGTGCTTCTCATAAAGCTTGATTTTTTCATTAGCTTTTAAAATTTCATCGACCAAATTTATTATCTCGTTTGCTAAATTTTCATTTTGTGGCGTGATTTGTGGGATAGGTAAAATCTCTAAGCGATTTATTTTTATTTCGCCTTCAAGTCCGCCTCCAGCATAGAAAAAGTTGAAAATTTTATAAACAGCTGTTGAATTTAAAAAGGCTAATAAAAATTTTAGATTTTCGCCAGTTATGCAATATGCAGTATTGTCTGGAATATTATTATTTGCATCGTAAGCAAATTTTGGGCTTTGCACCATTCTGGCGCATAAAATTTTCTCTTTTTCAAATTCCTCATAATAAGCGATGTTGTCTTGCGTCTCAAACCATTTATTTGATGTTTTTTTACGGCATTTTTTACCATTTATAGTTTCGCCACTTTGTGCTATATAAGGCAAGAAATTTTGTAAATATTCCTTAAGACTTGGAAAATTTTCAATATCTATCTTTAATGCCGGAAATGTGCAAATGAGCCATAGCCCAGCCCACTCATAGTCATAACGCTTTATATCTCGACCCCTTAAGATCGGCCTAATGAGCTTTTGTGTCTGTTCTCTTTCTTCTCCAAAGCAGTTATTTAAAATTTTATCACGAGTGCTATCGTCGATGATAAATGCTTCGTTTAGTCCAGTTTTGACACCATAATTGATATTCACACCCCAATCTTTTAATGGCTTTGCGACTTTTTCGATCTTGCTTTTTAGTTCAAATTTGCTGCTATCTAGGAAAGTGAAATTTGTTTCGTTTAGCGTGGATTGTGGTATTTGGATAAATTTTTGCGTTTTTAAATTTATGGTGCTTGAGGCTAGGAAATTAAATTTTGAATTTTCACCAGCTCTTATTTTTCTAAAAATAGTAACCGCACTATCTACGCTCGCATCTTCAAAAACTTTAACCCCAGTAAAATCAATAATGTGTGTTATTTGCGTATTTTCTAGTATAAATTTACGTAAATTTTCACCATAGCTGGCACGGAAAAATTTATTTGAACATATAAAACCTAAAAGCCCATTTTCTTTTAGATGTGTAATGCCAAGCTCATAAAAATAGACAAACAAATCAGCCGTGCCACTATAAACTTTATATTCTTGTAAGGCAGGCTTTTGCTCTTTTATCGCCTCTTGTCTGACATAGGGAGGATTGCTGATAACGACATCAAATTTAAAGTCAAAAGGAAATTCTAAAAGCGAGTTTGCTGCTACTAAATTTTTACTAAGATCTGTCAAAACTCGCCCCTTTGCAGCTGTGCGGAGCCAAAGAGATAGCCTAGCGATCTCGGCCGCATCGGCATTTATATCTACGCCGTAAAGATTGTTTTCTAAAATAGTGCTTTCTATATCGTAAAGTCCCAAGCCCTCGCCCTCATATACTTTGCGGTAAGTGTCTAATGCGCCATGTTCGCTAATGAGAAATTCTAAAGCTTGGTTTAAAAACGCACCAGAGCCACAAGCTGGATCAAGTATCTTAAGAGACAAGAGCCACTCGCGGTAAGCGTAAATTTTATCTTTGATCTCACTTTCTGCTTTGGTTAATTTTTTGGGATTTTTTGGTGCTAATAGCTCATTTAGATCAAGCCCTAGCTCATCTTTTTGGGCTTTACAAAGCGCACCAAGCGAATTTTCAACTATAAATTCTGTTATAAACTCTGGCGTATAAAATATGCCATCTTTTTTACGTTTGCTCTGTTTGGCATCAAATTCATTACCATTTATTTGCGCATTTAGCTCTTCAAGGTCGTTTAGTGAGCTTTCAAAGATATGTCCTAGGATATTTACGCCGATGTCGCTTAAAAAGTCATAGTCACTTAAAAACTGCGCTTCAAGCACGCTATCGTCTATCTTTAGTGTATCAAGCTCAGTATCTGTGGCAAAAAGTCCGCCATTGTAGCGTTTGATATCAAGACGTTCACTGCCTTCATCGATGGCTTTAAAGTAAATTTTGTAAAAGTCATAAAAACTAAGCTCAGTAACTTGGTTTTGAAATTTATCTTTTATCTCGGCTATCGTGCGAAGTCTTAGTAGTCCGCGGTCTTCGGCAAATAGTATAAAGACAAACCTATCACATAGTTTTTGGGTCAGGCTTAAAAGCCTATTTTTATCAATACTAGCATTGTTTTTGCAAATATTTTTGAAAAGAGCAAGTCTAAATGCGCTAAAGTCTTTATAAAATTTATTTGAAATTTCGCGCTCGTGAGTGGCAAATTTCTCTTTTAGCTTTAACGGCAGATCCGTGCTAATGCCCTCAAAGCTAAGCAGTAAATGAAGCTTCTTAAACTCCTCAAAGCTTGCTGTAAAAAGGTCAAATTTTTCAAATGTTGTTTTATTGCCGATGTAAAAGCGCAGTTCGTTAAAATTTGAAACAACGACATATTTGGCATTTTCATGTGAGATAAAATAGCGAAAAGCTTGATCTACTGGGCTAAGCTCGCGGTTGGACGGAGTTTTATCAAGATGCTGTGTGGTCTGATCTTTTAGCTCGATCACGCATCTAACTTCGCCATTTATAAGTATCACCCCATCCGCTTTTTTGCCATCAGTTTCGTTCTTTTTCTCACGTTCAAGATTGAAATTTGTAGGATTAGTAGTGTCCAAAGTGTAGCCAAGGCAGTTTTCAAAGATATCTTTTAGAAACTGCGTTTGAAATTTCTCTTCTTTGAAGCTCTTAATGTCGCTAGCTTTTGCCTGATATATTTGCAAATTTATATAACGCTTTTTAAGCTTTTCTTCGTCTTGTTCTTGAGTTAATAAGAATTTTGAATTAAAGATCGGCATCTTTTCTCTTTAAAATTTTAATTTCTTGGAATCTTATCTTTTTAAATTTTATATTTTCCTTATTAAAAGGAAATAATTAATCAAAATTCATCAAAAAATAATGTTTTTCTTGACAACTATAATAGCTTTTTTGTAAAATCGCGTTCTCTTTACGAAAAAGACAAGCGTCTTTGCTCGTACGATCGCTTGATCCTATGCGAGTTATTTTGATGTAAAGAGGTCGCGAGTTTGCGACAAGTTCTTTTTAAAGGAAAACACATGGAAAGAATCAGGTTAAAGCTAAAAGCTTACGACCATAGAGTTCTAGACCGCACTGTTGCAGCAATCGTAGAAGCTGTCAAACGAACAGGTGCCGACGTTCGTGGCCCGGTACCAATGCCTACAAAGATCAAACGCTATACAGTCTTAAAATCTCCACACATCAACAAAGACTCACGTGAGCAGTTTGAGATGAGAATACACGCTCGTATGCTTGACATCGTAGCTGCTACTCCAGAAACTGTAGATAGCCTAACAAAACTCGACCTGGCTCCAGAAGTTAATGTCGAAGTTCGTGCGATGAAATAAGCGGACAAAAGGATAAGAGTATGGAATATATTGTAGAAAAAATAGGCATGAGTAGAACGATTGCCACGAAGAGTACGCCAGTTACACTACTTAAGCTAGTTGAGGCTAAAGTATGTGAGATCGACGAAAACAAACGTGCTATCGTAGCGTATGCCCACACTAAAGCGAACAACAAAGCTATCGCTGGTCAGCAAAAAAAATACAATCTGACAGCAGAATTTAACAAATTTGCTACGCTTGAAGTAGCTAATAGCGAAGTTGGAAACCTAGACTTTACACCATTAAACGAGGCTAAAATTTTAAAAGTTAGCTTTAACTCAAAAGGTAGAGGCTACCAAGGCGTGGTAAAAAGACATGGTTTTGGTGGTGGTCCAAAAAGCCATGGCTCACGTTTCCACAGACGCCACGGTTCAATTGGTAACTGCGAATGGCCAGGTCGTGTTCAACCAGGTATGAAAATGGCAGGACACATGGGCAATGAGAAAGTTACTGTTAAAAACGAGCTAATAAGCTTTGACGCTCAAAATAGCATCGTAGTTGTAAAAGGTTGCGTTCCTGGTCACAATGGTGCAATGGGTAAAATAAGGATTGTAAAATGAGTAAAATTCACGTATTAAACGATAAATTTGAAAATTCAGGCGAGCTAGAGCTTCCTGCAAGCTACGCTGAAGTAAATCCGCACAACCTATATCTTTATGTAAAATCTTACCTTGCTGGTATAAGAGCAAATTCGGCTCATACTAAAAGCCGTGCTTTTGTAAGCGGCGGTGGTAAAAAACCATGGAGACAAAAAGGACGTGGTGGTGCAAGAGCGGGTTCAACTAGAACTAACGTTTGGGTAGGCGGTGCAGTTGCATTTGGTCCAACAAACGAGAAAAACTATTTTCAAAAAGTCAATAAAAAACAAAAAAGACTAGCTCTTGAGTACGCTTTGGCAGTAAAAGCACAAGATGGTAAAATTTTCGCAGTAGATAGCATCTCAATCGAGTCTGGAAAGACAAAAGATGCAGCTAATATCATCAAAAATTTAAAAGTAAAAGACGCGCTTATCGTTAAAGATTTACTAGACGATAAAACACTACTTGCTTTTAGAAATTTAGCAAACTGCTATGTAGTAGATGCAAATGAGGTAAATGCTTATCTTGTCTCTACATTTAGTTCGGTTATTATTGAAAAAGCTGCACTAAAAACTATAACAAAAGAGGGCTAAAATGGCGGATATAACTGATATCAAAACAATTATTTATACAGAAAAAACTCTAGGCCTTCAAGAACAAGGCGTTGTTGTTATCCAAACTTCACCAAGAGTTACAAAAAACAGCTTAAAAGCGGTTTTACAAGAGTATTTTGGAGTAACGCCTGTTCGCGTAAATTCACTTAGAATTAGCGGCAAGGTTAAGCGTTTTAGAGGAAGAGCAGGCCAACGTGACGAGATAAAGAAATTCTACGTTAAGTTACCTGAAGGCGTAAGCCTAGAAAATACGGAGGCGTAAGATGGCTATAAAATCATATAAACCATATACACCTAGTCGCAGATATATCACTGGACTAAGCTCTGAAGATATAACAGCTAAACCAAGCGTTAGAAGCTTGCTTGTTAAACTACCTGCATCTGGCGGTAGAAATAACAATGGCCGTATAACTTCAAGACATAAAGAGGCAGGTGCAAAAAAACTTTATCGTATCATCGACTTCAAACGTCGTAAATTTGGTATAGAAGGTAAAGTTGAAGCGATCGAATACGATCCAAATAGAAACTGCCGTATCGCTCTTATAGCTTATAAAGATGGCGAAAAGCGCTATATCATTAGACCAAATGGCCTAAATGTTGGCGATGTTATCGCATCTATCGATGAGGGCTCACTAGATATTAAGCCAGGTAACGCTATGAAACTAAGATTTATCCCAGTTGGTACTATCGTTCATAACGTAGAGCTAAAACCTGGCAAAGGCGCTCAGATAGCTCGTTCGGCTGGTGGTTATGCTCAGCTAATGGGTAAAGAAGAGAAGTATGTCATCTTAAGAATGCCAAGTGGCGAGATGAGACAAGTGCTAGCTGAGTGTATGGCAAGTATTGGTGTAGTTGGTAACGAAGACTGGGCTAACATCACTATCGGTAAGGCCGGACGTAATCGCCACCGCGGTATCCGCCCACAAACACGTGGTTCTGCTATGAACCCAGTCGATCACCCACACGGCGGTGGTGAAGGTAAGAAAAATTCAGGCCGTCACCCAGTTACTCCATGGGGTAAACCAACTAAAGGTGCTAAGACTCGCCGTAAAAAAGCTAGCGATAAGCTTATAATTTCAAGAAGGAAAGGAAAATAGAGATGGCAAGATCACTCAAAAAAGGTCCTTTCGTAGATGATCATGTAATGAAAAAAGTTATTGCCGCAAAAAATGCAAACGATAACAAACCAATCAAGACTTGGTCAAGACGTAGCACGATTGTACCTGAAATGATTGGACTAACATTTAACGTTCATAATGGCAAGAGCTTTATTCCTGTATATGTTACAGAAAATCATATAGGCTATAAACTTGGCGAATTTGCTCCAACACGCACATTTAAGGGTCACAAAGGCTCAGTGCAAAAGAAAATCGGCAAGTAAGGGGAGATAATATGAGTAAAGCAATTATAAAATTCGTAAGACTTTCTCCTACAAAAGCAAGACTTATAGCAAGAGAAGTTCAAGGTATGAATGCCGAGCTAGCACTTGCAAGCTTGCAATTTATGCCAAATCGTGGTGCTAAATTTATAGCAAACGCTATTAGCTCAGCAGTAGCAAATGGCGGATTTGAGCCAGAAGAGGTTGTAGTAACTAGTTGCCGCGTTGACGCTGGTCCTGTATTAAAGAGATTTAGACCAAGAGCAAGAGGAACAGCGAGCAAAATTCGCAAACCTACTTCTCATGTAATGGTAGAAGTATCTAAACCTGAAAAGAAGGAAGCATAATATGGGACAAAAAGTAAATCCAATAGGTCTTAGACTAGGAATTAACCGCAACTGGGAATCTAGATGGTTTCCAACCAAACAAAGTCTTCCTGAAAATATCGGTGAAGATTACAAAATTCGTGCATTTTTAAAGAAAAAACTTTACTATGCAGGAATTAGCCAAATTTTAATCGAAAGAACGGCTAAAAAGCTTCGTGTAACCGTAGTTGCAGCTCGTCCTGGTATCATCATCGGCAAAAAAGGCCAAGATGTTGAAAACCTAAAGAACGAAGTTAGTAAGCTTATCGGCAAAGAAGTAAATGTAAATATCAAAGAAGAAAGAAAAGCTCAAGCTTCAGCTCAACTTGCTGCTGAAAACGTAGCTATGCAACTTGAAAAGCGTGTCGCATTTAGACGTGCTATGAAAAAAGTTATCCAAGGTGCTCAAAAATCAGGCGCTAAAGGTATCAAAATTTCAGTTGCTGGTCGTTTAGGTGGCGCTGAGATGGCAAGAACCGAGTGGTATCTAGAAGGTCGCGTTCCGCTTCATACTCTTAGAGCAAAGATAGATTACGGTGTAGCTGAGGCTCATACGACTTATGGAAACATAGGTATTAAAGTATGGATTTTTAAAGGTGAGGTTCTTCAAAAAGGTGTTCAGCCTGAGAAAACTGAAGAAGAGGCGCCTAAGAAAACACGTAGAGCAAGAAGAGGTAAATAATTATGTTGATGCCTAAAAGAACGAAATTTCGTAAGCAAATGAAAGGTCGCAACCGTGGTTATGCGACTCGTGGAGCATCTTTAGCAACTGGCGAATTTGCACTTAAGGCTGTTGAAGCTGGTAGAATAAATTCACGCCAAATAGAAGCTGCTCGTCAAGCTCTAACTCGTCACGTAAAAAGACAGGCTAAAATTTGGATTAGGGTTTTCCCTGATAAGCCACTTACTAAAAAACCTCTACAAACTCGTATGGGTAAAGGTAAGGCTGGAGTTGAAGAGTGGGTTATGAATATCAAACCTGGTCGTATAATATTTGAAATGGCTGGTGTTAGCGAAGAGTTAGCTCGTGAAGCTTTAACTTTGGCTCTACACAAACTTCCTTTCAAATCAAAATTTGTAACGCGAGAGAGTGAAAATGAAATATACTGAGTTAAAAGATAAGAGCGTTGCAGAATTAAACGCGTTGCTAAAAGAGAAAAAGGTGCTTTTATTTACACTTAAACAAAAGCTAAAAACTATGCAGTTAAGCAACCCTAATGAGATTAGTGCTGTTCGCAAAGAGATAGCTCAGATCAACACTGCAATTAGTGCAACAAGACAAGGGGCGTAAAATGGCATTAAAAAGAGAAATTCAAGGTGTTGTTTTACAAAAAGCTGGAGATAAAACAGCTACTATTTTGGTAGAAAGACGCGTTATGCATCCAAGATACCATAAATTTGTAAAACGCTTTAAAAAGTATTTGGTTCATGATGAGAAAAATGAGACAAGAGCAGGCGATACAGTTGTTGCGATTGAGTGCAGACCACTTTCAGCTCGCAAGAATTTTCGCTTAAAAGCTGTATTAGCAAAGGGAGTTGAGTAATGATTCAAAGTTTTACAAGACTTGCAGTTGCTGATAATAGTGGTGCAAAAGAGTTAATGTGTATAAAAGTTCTTGGTGGTAGCAAAAGAAGATACGCTACACTTGGCGATATCATAGTTTGCTCTGTTAAAAAAGCTCTTCCAAATGGAAAGATCAAAAAAGGACAGGTTGTCAAAGCTGTTGTTGTAAGAACTAAAAAAGAGGTTCAAAGAGATAATGGTTCGCTAATCCGCTTTGACGAGAATGCGGCTGTTATACTTGATAGCAAAAAAGAGCCAGTCGGCACTCGTATTTTTGGACCAGTTGGACGTGAAGTTAGATATGCTAACTTTATGAAAATTGTTTCGCTAGCTCCGGAGGTTTTATAATGGCTAATGTAAAATTTAAAGTCAAAAAAGGCGATACCGTTAAGATCATCGCTGGTGACGATAAAGGCAAAACTGGTAAAATTTTAGCAGTTCTTGCAAAAAAAGGTCAGGTTATAGTTGAGGGATGCAAAATAGCTAAAAAAGCTATCAAACCAAGCGAAAAAACTCCAAATGGTGGTCACGTAAATAAAGAGATGCCAATTGACATATCAAATGTCGCGAAAGTTGAAGGATAAGAGATATGAGTAGATTAAAAGATAAATTTAACGAAACTATCAAGCCAGCTCTCGTAAAAGAATTTGACATCAAAAATCCAATGCTTATCCCTGCGCTCGAGAAGATCGTGATCAGTGTAGGTGCTGGAGACTCTGCGAAAGATCAGAAAGTGCTTCAAAATATGGCTGATACCATTTCACTTATCGCTGGACAAAAAGCAGTTATCACTGATGCTAAAAAATCAGTTGCTGGCTTTAAAGTTCGCGAAGGTTTCCCTGTTGGTATCAAAGTAACTTTGAGAAAAGAGCAAATGTATGCTTTCTTAGATAAGCTAATCAGCGTTGCTCTTCCAAGAGTTAAAGACTTCCGTGGTCTTCCAAAAAATGGCTTTGACGGACGTGGAAACTATAACTTTGGTCTTAGCGAGCAGCTAATGTTTCCAGAGGTTGAGTATGATAAAATTTTACGAACTCATGGTATGAATATTACGATTGCTACTACGGCTAAAAACGATAAAGAGGCATTCAAATTGCTAGAGCTATTTGGTGTGCCGTTTGCAAAAGGAAAGTAAAATGGCAAAGAAATCAATGATAGCAAAAGCTGCACGCAAGCCAAAATTTGCGGTTCGCGGCTATACTAGATGCCAAATTTGTGGTCGTCCGCACTCTGTTTATAAAGATTTTGGAATTTGCCGTGTTTGCCTAAGAAAAATGGCTAACGAAGGCCTAATACCTGGTCTTAAAAAAGCAAGTTGGTAAGGAAGAGAAATGTTGAACGATTTAATATCAGATGGATTAACACGCATTAGAAATGCAAGTATGAGAAGACTTGAGACTGCGAAATTGCTTCATTCTAAGGTTGTTGAGGCTACTCTTTCTATCCTTGCAGCAAAAGGCTATGTAGAGAGCTACAACGTTATCGAAGAAGGTAACAAGAAATTTATAAACGTAGTTTTAAAGTATGATGAGTACGGCAGAAGCGTTATAAACGAGCTTAAAAGGGTTTCAAAACCTGGTCGCCGCGTTTATCAAGGTAAAGACGACATTAAGCGTTTTAAAAATGGTTACGGAACAGTTATCGTTAGCACAAGCAAAGGCGTTATGAGCGGTATTGAAGCAAGTAAAGCTGGCGTTGGCGGCGAGGTTCTTTGCACGGTTTGGTAATAAACTACATTAAACGCTATTTAACCTTATGATTTTAAGGTTAAATTTTTAGCTTGGTAAAATTTTAGATTTTGCCAAAGCTAAATTTAGAAATTCAAATGAAGGTTTCGTCAAATTTGACGATAAAATTTACGGCATTGTGGTGTTTATTCGTAAATGTAGGAACACCCTAGACAAGTAAAGGAAAAAAATGTCACGTATTGGAAAACAGCCTATCGCTATCCCAAGTGGTGTAGACGTTAGCGTTGAAAATAATGTCCTAAAATTTAAAAAGGGCAATCATATAAAAGAGCTTGACACAAAAGGTCATGTTGATGTCAAGATAGAAAATGGTCATATAGTTTTTGCTCCAAAAGGCGAAGATCGCCAAAGTAGAGCTTACTGGGGAACATATAGAGCGCTTGCTAATAACATCGTAACTGGTATCACTGCGGGATTTACTCGCCAGCTTGAGATCAACGGCGTTGGTTACAAAGCAGCTGCAAAAGGTAAAATTTTAGAGCTTTCTCTTGGTTTTTCACACCTTATCAACTATGAGCTACCAGCAGGCGTTGAAGCTAGTGTTGAGAAAAACGTTATTACTATCAAAGGCGACGACAAACAAGTAGTAGGACAAGTGGCTGCTCAAGTTAGAGGATTTAGACCACCTGAGCCATATAAAGGCAAAGGCGTTAAATATCTAGAAGAACGCATCATCCGCAAAGCGGGCAAGACATCTAAGAAGTAAGGAGCGGTAAATGACAGCAAAAGTACTAAAAAGAAAAATCGCTCTTAGAATTAAGAGAAAAAGAAGAATCAGAGGTAAAATTTCTGGTGTTGCAACTTGCCCAAGAGTTTCTATTTTCAAATCAAACAGAACTCTTTATGTTCAAGCAATTGACGACGTTACAGCTACTACGCTAGCTGCAGTAGATGGTAGAAAGATAGGCATAAAAGCAAATAAAGAAGGTGCGGTCACTTTAGCTAAAGAATTTGCTAAGGCTTTAAAAGCTAAGAAGATAGATGTTGCAGTTTTTGATAGAAATGGTTATTTGTACCATGGCGTTATCGCAGCATTTGCTGAAGCTTTAAGAGAAAATGGCATCAAGCTATAACCCAAAGGAAAATCGATGGAAAAATATAATAGAGAAGAATTTGAAGAAGTAATCGTCGATATCGGTCGGGTTACAAAGGTTGTTAAAGGTGGCCGTAGATTTAGATTTACAGCTTTAGTTGTTGTTGGTAATAGAAATGGTCTAGTTGGCTTTGGTTATGGTAAAGCTAAAGAGGTACCAGATGCGATGAGAAAAGCGATTGACGACGCATTTAAAAATATTATCCACGTTAAGATCAAGGGCACAACTATCCCTCACGATGTAGAGGTAAAATACAACGCAAGTAGAATGCTACTTCGCCCAGCTAGCGAAGGTACTGGTGTTATCGCTGGTGGTAGTGCGCGTCCTATTATCGAGCTTGCAGGTATTAAGGATATCCTTACTAAATCACTTGGCTCAAACAACTCAGCAAATGTCGTTCGTGCTACTATAAAAGCACTTAGTTTGCTAAAAAGCTAAGAGAAAGGAGTTAAGATGGCATTAGAAAAATTAACACCTGCTGCAGGTTCAACTCATGCAACCAAAAGAATAGGTCGTGGTCAAGGTAGCGGCAATGGCAAAACTGCTGGCAAAGGTAACAAAGGTCAAAGAGCAAGAAAAGGCTACAATGAGAAAAGAGGTTTTGAGGGCGGACAGCAACCACTTCAAAGGCGTCTTCCAAAAGTAGGTTTTACTTCTAAATTTGAAAAACCTTATGTTATTAATGTCGAGAAAATCGCAGCTATAAAAGAGCTTGCTGAAATTTCAATAGCAACAATAGCTAGCGTTCATAAAATTTCAAAGAGCGTTACTAAGATAAAACTAATCGGTGCAAGTGCAAAAGCTCTTGCTTCTAAGATCAAAGACGAGAACGTTAGCGTTAGCGGAACAAAATAATGGATAAAACACTGACCAACAAGATTTTAATCACGTTGGCATTTTTGTTCGCATACAGGATACTGGCTTATGTGCCAGTTCCTGGTGTTAATGTCGACGTAATTAAAGAATTTTTTAATTCAAACAATAGCAATGCCTTGGGCCTATTTAATATGTTTAGTGGTAAGGCTGCTGAGCGTTTAAGTATTATCTCTTTAGGTATCATGCCTTACATTACAGCTTCGATCATTATGGAGCTTTTAGCAGCAACATTTCCAAAATTAGGTCAGATGAAAAAAGAGCGTGACGGTATGCAAAAATATATGCAAATCATACGTTATGCAACCATTGTTATCACTCTTGTACAATCAATCGGCGTTTCTATCGGACTTCAAAGCTTAAGCGGACGTGGTGGCGAACAAGCTATCATGATAGATATAAATTTATTTATCGCGATCTCTGCTGTGTCTATGCTAACTGGAACTATGCTGCTTATGTGGATAGGCGAGCAAATAACACAACGTGGTATAGGCAATGGCATAAGTCTTATCATCTTTGCCGGTATCGTCTCTGGCATACCTAGTGCAATCGGTGGGACTATAAATTTAGTAAATACTTCTGAAATGAATTTCCTAACAGTCATCGCTATTTTGGCAATTATCTTAGCTACCATTGGTGCTATTATATTTGTCGAGATGGGTGAAAGGCGTATCCCTATTTCTTACTCAAGAAAAGTGATAATGGAAAATCAAAACAAACGTATAATGAACTATATACCGATCAAAGTAAATTTAAGCGGTGTTATTCCACCGATATTTGCTAGTGCGATTTTGATGTTTCCAAGTACGATCTTGCAAGCTAGTACAAATCCAATCATCCAAGCTATCAATGATTTTTTAAGTCCAAATGGCTATATGTTTAACGTTTTAACATTTTTATTTATCATCTTCTTTGCGTTTTTCTATGCATCGATCGTGTTTAACACAAAAGATATAAGTGAAAATTTAAAGAAACAAGGCGGATTTATCCCAGGCGTTAGACCAGGTGAGAGTACAGCTAGCTATCTAAATGAAGTAGCTGGAAGGCTAACTTTAGGTGGTGCTTTATACTTGGGTATCATTTCAACACTGCCTTGGGTACTTGTAAAGACTATGGGTGTTCCATTTTATTTTGGTGGCACGTCAGTACTTATTGTGGTTTCAGTAGCACTTGATACGATGAGGCGTATAGAAGCCCAGTCTTATACAAACAAATACCAAACTCTAAGTGCAGTAGGTCTATAAAATGGCTATCACGCTTAAAAGACCAGCTGAGATAGAGAAAATGAGAGCGGCGAACAAGATCGTCGCTCGAACTCTTGATCATGTTTCTACAATCATAAAACCTGGAATTTCACTTCTTGAGATAGATAAAATTTGTGAAGATATGATAAGGGCTGCTGGAGCAAAACCTGCTTTTAAAGGGCTCTATGGCTTTCCAAATGCAGCTTGCATAAGCGTCAATGAAGTGGTGATCCACGGAATCCCAAATGAATACAAGCTAAAAGAGGGTGATATCGTTAGCGTTGATATCGGCTCAAATTTAGATGGTTATTTTGGTGATTCAGCTAGGACTTTTGGGGTTGGTAAAATTTCAAAAGAAGACGAGGCTTTGATTGCTTGCTCAAAAGATGCGCTATATTTTGCGATTGATATCATAAGAGCTGGTATGCATTTTAAAGAAATTTGCTACGAGCTTGAGAAATTTATAATAGGCAGAGGCTATGTACCTTTACGTGGGTATTGTGGTCATGGCATAGGCAAAAGGCCACACGAAGAGCCAGAAATTCCAAACTATCTTGAAGGAAACAACCCAAAAGCTGGACCAAAGATAAAAGAGGGAATGGTATTTTGTATAGAGCCGATGATCTGCCAAAAAGACGGCACGCCAGTTTTAGGAAGCGATAACTGGAAAGTAACCTCAAAAGATGGTTTAAGAACTAGCCATTATGAGCATTGCATGGCGATAGTTAATGGCAAAGCCGAAATTTTAAGCCAAGCGTAAAATTTATGGCAAAAATTTAAAGAAAGGAGAGTTTGTGGCAAAAGACGATGTCATTGAGATTGATGGAAATGTTGTTGAAGCACTACCAAATGCAACTTTTAAAGTTGAGCTTGACAACAAACATATAATTTTATGTCATATCGCCGGTAAGATGAGAATGCATTATATAAAGATAATGCCTGGCGACCGCGTAAAAGTAGAACTTACGCCATATAGCCTAGATAAAGGCAGGATCACTTATAGATATAAGTAAATTTAGCCTCTTGGCAAATATGCTAAGTAAATTTAAAGCTGGTTTTGGATAAAATCCAAGCTTTGCGAAAAGCTGTATGAAGAATTATTTTCAAAGTTCCCCACTTATTTTGAAAATAGTTGGTCTAAATTTTTTCTTTAGACCTGATGCAGCCCCTAAAAAAGTGGAATAAATTTTTAGGAGACTAAAATGAAAGTTCGTCCTTCTGTAAAGAAGATGTGTGACAAATGTAAAATTGTCAAACGTAGTGGCATAATTCGTGTTATCTGCGAAAATCCAAAACATAAACAAAGACAAGGATAAGGCATGGCACGTATTGCAGGTGTAGATTTACCAAACAAAAAGAGAATAGAGTATGGTTTGACTTATATCTATGGTATAGGTCTTTATAAATCTCGTCAAATTCTTGACGCAGCTGGAATTTCTTACGACAAGAGAGTTTATGAGCTTAGTGAAGATGAAGCGGCAGCTATCCGTAAAGAAATTCAAGAGCATCACGTCGTTGAGGGTGACTTGAGAAAACAAGTTGCTATGGATATCAAAGCTCTTATGGATCTTGGAAGTTATAGAGGTCTTCGCCATAGAAAGGGTCTTCCTGTTCGTGGTCAAAAGACTAAAACTAATGCTAGAACCAGAAAAGGCAGACGTAAAACTGTCGGTGCAGCTACTAAGTAAGGCAAGGGTTAAAGGATAATAAATGGCGAAAAGAAAAATTGTTAAGAAAAAAGTAGTTAGAAAAAGTATAGCCAAAGGTATCGTTTATATCAGTGCAACATTTAACAATACTATGGTAACTGTAACTGATGAAATGGGAAATGCTATTGCATGGAGTAGTGCAGGTGGCTTAGGCTTTAAAGGTAGTAAAAAATCAACTCCTTATGCAGCTCAACAGGCAGTTGAAGATGCTCTAAATAAAGCAAAAGAGCATGGTATAAAAGAAGTTGGTGTTAAGGTTCAAGGTCCAGGTAGCGGACGTGAAACGGCTGTTAAAAGTGTAGGAACTGTTGAAGGAATTAAAGTATCTTTCTTTAAAGACATTACACCTTTACCACACAATGGTTGTAGACCGCCAAAACGCCGCCGCGTATAATTAGAGAAAAATAGGAGAAATTATTATGGCTAGATATACAGGACCTGTTGAAAAATTAGAAAGACGTCTTGGTGTGTCTCTTGCGTTAAAGGGCGAAAGAAGACTTGCTGGTAAAAGTGCTTTTGAAAAAAGACCTTATGCACCAGGACAACATGGACAAAGAAGAGCAAAAATAAGCGAATATGGCTTACAACTTCGCGAGAAACAAAAAGCTAAATTTATGTACGGTGTTTCAGAGAAACAATTTAGAAGATTATTTCAAGAAGCAGCACGCCGCGAGGGCAACACTGGTGCTCTTTTGGTTCAACTGCTAGAGCAAAGACTAGATAATGTTGTTTACAGAATGGGCTTTGCAACAACTCGTCGTTTTGCTCGCCAGCTAGTAACTCATGGACATATTTTAGTAAATGGTAAAAGAGTAGATATACCATCTTACAGAGTTGAGCCAGGTGCAAAAGTAGAGATTGTTGAAAAATCTAAGAACAATCCACAAATTGTTCGTGCAATAGATCTTACAGCGCAAACTGGTATTGTTGCTTGGGTAGATGTTGAAAAAGAGAAAAAATTTGGAATTTTCACTAGAAATCCAGAAAGAGAAGAGGTTATCATTCCTGTTGAGGAAAGATTTATAGTAGAGCTTTATTCAAAATAATAGAGGGTATAAAGATGAGAAAGATTACTACATCAGCTTATATGCCAACTGAAATTGAAGTTAAAAGTGTTAGCGAAAATGTTGCTAACATTACAGCGTATCCTTTTGAGGCGGGCTATGCTGTTACCTTGGCTCACCCATTGCGTCGTCTTCTTTACACAAGCACAGTAGGTTTTGCTCCTATTGGCGTAAAGATAAAAGGCGTTAGCCATGAATTTGATAGTATGCGTGGTATGCTAGAAGACGTAGCATTTTTTATTATAAATTTGAAAAAAATCAGATTTAAATTAAAAAGCGCCAGCGAGCGCGAAGTTATAGAGTATAGCTTTAAAGGACCAAAAGAGATAACTGGGGCTGATCTAAATAATGATCTAGTTGAGATCGTTAACCCAGATGCATACCTTGCTACAATAAATGAAGATGCTGAGTTAAATTTTTCAGTTATCATTCAAAAAGGTATCGGATATGTTCCTAGTGAAGAGATCAGAGAAGAGATCGAAGACGACTATATCGCACTTGATGCTTTTTTTACACCTGTTAAAAAAGCAGTTTATGATATACAAAATGTCTTGGTTGAGGATGACCCAGACTATGAAAAGATTGTATTTACTATAACAACTGATGGTCAAGTTAGTCCGATAGAGGCTTTTAAAAATTGTTTAGAAGCCATGTATCAACAAATGTCAGTATTTAAAGGAATTTTAGATATTGATGTTAGTACTCCAGTTACTAGCTCAAGTGCAGGCGGTGAGTTTTCAAAGTTACTTTCTAGCGTAGAAGATCTAAATTTAAGCGCTAGAAGTTTCAACTGCCTTGACAAAGCTGATATTAGATTTATTGGCGAGCTTGCATTAATGGACGAAAATGAGCTTAAAGAGCTTAAAAATTTAGGTAAAAAATCTCTTGAAGAGATTAAGGCGGTTATGGAAGAGATAGGCTATCCAGTTGGTACCGATGTGTTAAAAGATGGCAAAGAGCAACTAAGAAAGAAAATAACCGAGCTTAAAGCACAAATGAGTGTAAAAGAATAAAAGGACAATAGATGAGACATAAACACGGATATCGCAAACTTGGTAGAACGTCATCTCATAGATCTGCATTGCTTAAGAATTTAGCGATAGCTATCATCAAAAGCGAAAAGATAGAGACAACTTTACCAAAAGCAAAAGAGCTTAGAAGCTATGTTGAAAAGCTTATCACAAGAGCTAGAAAGGGAGATTCTAACGCTCACAGAGCAGTATTTGCTTCATTGCAAGACAAAGAGACTACAAATAAGCTAGTTACTGAAGTAGCTCCAAAATTTAAAGAGCGCAACGGTGGCTATACAAGAATCATCAAAACTCGCGTTCGCAGAGGCGACGCAGCCGAGATGGCTTATATAGAGCTAGTAGCTGAATAATTATTAGAGAGCTTCGGCTCTCTTTTTTTAGTTTCTTGAATATAAAATTAAAATAAAATCCTTCTTTCAAAAGCTTTCTCAAGCTATAAATTTCTTTAATTATCTACCAAAATTATTAACCAAAAATCATAAACTTTCATGGTTAAAAGTTGTAAATCTTCTAATCTAAAATCATATATTTTAAATTTTTACCTTTAAACTCTTTACTAAAATTTTATTTTATAAAGACGATATTTGTTTCAGGTGTCTAATAAATTTCAAAGGATTTGAGATGATAGGTAGTGTAAATGGAGTTGGGACAAATTTTTATATTGGCTCGCAAAGTAGTAGAGCGCAAGAGCTTGATACTAAAAATACTAAATCCAATAAAGACAAAAATTCTTTAAATGATTTATCTAGTAGTTTGGTTGATGAACGAAAAAGTCATACCGATACTAGAGGTGAGCCAATAAATTTAAATGAAACAAATACGATAAAATTTCAAAAAAATAGCGAGAATCTAACATTTGCTAGCAATTTCTCGCTATCAGGCATAGCTGCCAATGGCAAGATAAGTATCTGGGGCAAGCTCATGGGATACGATAAACAAGTCAGCCAAGATGAGATAAATGATCTCAAAAATTTTATCAACCAGACCAAAGCACTTGGTTTTGGCAGAGCTCACGAAGAGATCATAGGATATTATCCAACAGATGTTGATCTCTTTGCAAAAGAATACACATCAAAACTTGATAACACACTTCTTGGACTTAGCCATAAGAGCCACGTGGAAGGGTTTGAGATACTTGATAAAGACCTAAGCATAGATGAATTTAAAGATAAGTGGATTGATTATGCGCTTAGGCAGTATCTTGGCGAAAGAGTCGGCGTGGAGAGCATTACAATAGGCAAAAAGGCTATCTCTATGCTAACAAGCACTAATAAGCCCCCAGTTGAGTATCAGACGCTACAAAATATAAATTTCACTGACGAAGAGAGCAAGCAGAGATTTCTCACACTCATGAAAGCTGGCATGAAGAGTGGGGCGGATTTTAAAGAGGTGGTAGAGGGCGTGCTCTCGCTTTATAATGTGCAAAATACGGACAAACTTGATGGCAACAAAGTCTATGCTTCAGTGATCGGACGAAGCGAGAAATTAACTACTTACGACATCAACAAAGATGAGAAATTTGCCTATCTTAAGGAGCTAATGCAGCTTGAGAAAAACGGAGTTGATATACTAAAACTAATGGAAAAAGTGGAGCAAAAACAGAAATTAGATATAAAAGTGTAGGCTAAGTTTAGCTTTTTGTGCCGCCTATCTTTTATGATTTTAGTTATAAGCGGCTCTTTTTACTTGGTTTAAATTTTTAAATGATAGAATCTTGATTTCTATTATTAAAATTACGGAGAACTCGTGAGAAAGCTACTTTGGCTAAATCCCGTTGTAAAAAATATGTATGACCTCTCTGTGTTAAAAGAGCTCTTGCAAAATAAGGGCTTTAACATAGTAGAGTGCGAAAAAGATCATGTTAGTGATATCAAAAATTCATATAAAAATTTATGTTCTAAAGGCATGGTTTTAGACAGTCGCTGTCCAAGAGCTGTAAATTTTATAAGATCAAATTTCAAAGAATTTTCAAATAATATTTCAAGCTTAAATCCCATTTTAATTGAAAGCGCCATTGAGCTTAGCTCGAAGCTAAAAGAAGATGAGTGGCTTTATATAACAACGCCTTGTGAGGACTTGGCTGAGCTTGGAAATTCTTTAAAATTGGAGCAAACTACATTTTTAACATGGAAAAAATTTAAAGAGCTAAACGATATAAATTTACAAACAAGCAAAATAGAATCAAGTCCGATCCCGCCCGGATTTTTTGAAAATTTAGGTATAAAAACACTAAGTTTGTGTAGTAAAGAAAAGATACAAAACGCATTTTCATATAAATTTAGTGAGCTTAAAAACTATCAGATCATCGAGCTTTTGTACTGTAAAAATGGCTGTCACAATGGAGATGGGCTGTGAGGGAAATTTTTAAAAAGAGCATTTTGATCTTAGCAATCTTTGCCCTCTGGCAGGTCGTTTGCGAGCTAGAAATTTTCACGCCGTATATCTTGCCAAGTCCTATTACGACACTTAAAACGATGTTTGATATGAGCTTAAGTGGTGAGCTAATAACGCATGTGACGATTAGCTTTAAGCGTATATTTGTTGGCTATACTTTTGCTTTTGTTTTGGCATTTATTTTTGGCGGAGTGGCGGCGCTATTTCCAAAAGCTAGTATTTATTATGAGTGGATTTTAGAATTTTTTAGAAATGTTCCGCCACTTAGCCTTATTGCTATTTTGGTGCTTTGGTTTGGCATAAACGAAACTCCAAAAATTATTATTATCATCCTAGCATCATTTTTTCCAATGTTTTTAAGCATTTCAAAAGGGCTAACTAGCTGCGATGTGAAGCTTATTGAGGTTGGTAAAATTTTTTGTTTTAGTAAATTTGAAATTTTTTACAAAATCATCCTAAAAAATGCAATAAAGGATATCTTTGTAGGTATGCGCATAGGTTTTGGCTACGCGATGCGAGCGATTGTGGGAGCGGAGATGATCGCAGCTTCTAGCGGGCTAGGCTATCTTATACTTGACGCAGAGGAGCTTTCGCGCGCGGATAGGATATTTGTTGGCATTTTTACGATAGGAATTTGTGGTGTGCTCATAGATAGGATATTTTTATTTTTGATATCTAAATTTAGCCTTTTGCGAAGTGAAAAATGATAGAAATTTTAAATTTATCCAAGCATTTTTTTATCCATGATAAGCGTATCGACGTTTTAAAAGAGCTAAATTTAAGCATAAAAAAGGATAAGATCACCGTAATACTTGGTAGAAGTGGTTGCGGTAAAACGACTCTTTTAAGGCTTATTGCTGGACTTGAGGGCGTAAGCCTTGGCGAGATAAATTTTAAAGAGCAAGCAAAGATCGGTTTTGTATTTCAAGAGCCTAGGCTCATGCCTTTTTTAAATGTCTATGAAAATATCGTATTTGCGCTTAAAAAGCATGAGATAGAGCCTACAAAAATCGATAGTCTGATATCTATGATAGGGCTTAGCGACTTTAAATTTGCGGCCGTTTCGCAGCTCTCTGGCGGTATGAGCTCGCGCGTTTCGCTTGCTAGAGTGCTTGCGTACGAGGCAAATTTGATCCTTATGGATGAGCCATTCGCAGCACTTGATGCTTTTACGAGAGCCAGCATGCAGGCTGAAATTTTAAAGCTTCAAGCCGGCAAAACCATCATTTTTGTCACTCATAATGTCGATGAAGCCATATATTTAGCAGATGAGATAATTTTGCTTGAAAAAGGTGGGATGAAATCAAGCTATGACCTGTCAAATCTAGCTAGGCCAAGAGATTTGCTTTGCGATGAGCTAATAAACTTAAAGCGTAAAATTTTGAGCGAAATTTAGCATTTTATAAAATGATAATTAAAACCAAAACGAAGCAAAAAGTTATATAATTTGGAAAATTTTTAAAGGAGCAAATATGAGAAAGTTTTTTAAGATTTTGTGTGCAGCCTCTTTGCTTTGCCTAGTAGCAAACGCAAGTGAGCTAGATAAGATCGGCATGACCTACGTCAAATCGCCGCTAAACGTCCCCTCAATCGTCGATAAATTTAAAGGCTTTTATGCTAAATCTTTTGGTATGCCAGTAGAGTACTCTGAGATAACATCAGGTGCAAAGCAGACTCAAGCTCTAGCTTCAAATTCGCTCCAGTTTCTAAACTGCGTGGGCGGAACTTCAGTCATACTTGCCGCGGCAAATAAAGCTGACATAAAGATTATAAGTGCATATTCAAGAGCACCTGAAGCTTTTGCGATATTTACTAAAGATAAAGGTATAAAAACCGCTAAAGACCTAAAAGGTAAAAAAATAGCAGGCCCAAAAGGTACGATATTAAATGAGCTTTTGGTTAGATATCTTGCTCTTGGCGGTCTAAGCATAAATGACGTAGAGTTCGTTTCTATGGGCATTCCAGCTGCACAAGCTGCACTTGAAAATGGTAGCGTCGATGCAGCACTTCTTGCTGGACCAGCTGCTTATAATGCTAAAAAATCAGGACTTAGTGTCGTAACAACAGGCAAGGGCGTTATCACTCCAGTCATCGTCACTGCCACAAGTGGAGAATTTTACAAAAAGCATAAAGATCTAGTTGAAAAATTTAAAAAGGCCCAAGATGAAATTTTGACTTTTATGAAAGCAAATGAAGAAGAGGCATTAAAATTTACGGCTGAAGAGACCGGGCTTAGCATAGAGGCGGTAAAGAGCATGTATCCGCAGTATGACTTTAGTCCAAAGATTACGGCTGAAGATATAAAAGCACTTGAAGCTACGCAAGAATTTATGCTTGAGAGCAAGATGATTGAACAAAAAGTAGATATAAAATCACTTCTAATAGATTAAACAAAAAGGGCGAAATTTGCCCTTTTGCCCTAAAACTAATAATCAAAAATTTACTAAATTTTAGCTCAAATATTTAAAAACCAAAGCTGATTAGGTGTGTCAAAAAGGTTTAAATTATAAAGCAAAATTAGCACTAAGCAAAAATATAGCCATTATTTTTTGCATTTTTATTTTGCTATAATAGCCCAAAAATTTAATAGGAAAAGATATGATCCCATTTAGCGATGAAGAACTTTTAAAACCAGTCAGTGCGAGTTTGCAAAAGGTATTACCGATGCTTGAAAATGATGGCGGTGGTATGGAGCTACTTGGCATAAAAAACGGCAAAATTTATGTAAGACTTACAGGGCATTGTCATGGATGCGCAGCTAGCACAACTACACTAAAATATGGACTCGAAAGACAACTTCGTATGGATATTCACCCAGAGCTTGAGGTCGTAAATATCCCGATTGGCGAGGAATTTGACATTGATAGATTATAAAAAAATAGGCATTAAACACTTTAAACGCTCAAAATTTAAAGAAGCGATCTTTTACTTCTCTCTAGCTTACGAAAAGACACAGGATAAAAATTTACTATTTTTGATACAAATTTGCTCCCTTGGCGAGAAAAATGCAGAGGAAGCAAAACTTTTATTTGACTATTTTATGGATAAACTAAGAGCTGGCGAAGATGATGAAGGAATGGATGAAATTTTAAAAATTTTAGAATCAAGATTGGCTAGCGATGAGTATTTTGAAGAGCAAGACGCGATCAGCTACGAGGACTTTAAAAAGGCTGTTTATAAGGACGGGAGCTTCAAAAAAGTCTTTGAAAATATCATGTTCTCAACCAAGGTCATGATCTCAAACAAAGATGATTTTTTAGAATTTTTAGGAAATTTGATAAAAAATGACTTTATCGAAATGAGTATAAACTATCTTGAGAGTGCGGCGGTGATGTTTGGCGGTGATGAGCGCATAGATCAGCTTTTTAAAGAGATACAAAAAAGACAAAACGATGAAAATATCAGTAGAAAATAGCTTCATAACAGATGACTCAAACGAGTGCGAAAATGGCTCATTTTTCGTGCAAACTGCTGCAAATTCAAAATTTGCAGAGGCTGCGGTAAAAAATGGCGCTAAAATAATCAGCCTTGAAGAGTGCAAGAAACTTTTAAAGATCGATGAAAACTTAAAGATAGTTGGCATCACAGGTACAAATGGCAAGACCACAACAGCTGCTGCTATCTATGAGACTTTACGAAATTTAGGCAAAAAATGCGGGCTAAGCGGCACAAGAGGGGCATTTATAGAGGGCAAGCAGATAGATGACAAGGCGCTTACGACGAGTGCCATTTTAAAGACCCTTTCTTACCTCAAAGTAGCTAGCGAGCAAGGCTGTGAGTACTTCGTGATGGAGGTTAGCTCACACGCGATCGCCCAAAAACGCATAGAGAGCTTGAAATTTGCTCTAAAAATTTTTACAAATTTGACTCAAGACCATCTCGACTACCACAAGAGCATGGAGGAGTATGCTAGAGTAAAATCAAGCTTTTTTGATGATGATGGCATGAAGCTTATAAATGCTGATGATAATGGCATTAAATTTAACCCAAAAAACGCTTATACGTATTCGCTTAAAAAACCAGCCAGCTTTGCACCAGTGGTTTATGGGCTAAAGGACGGCATAGACGCAGTTATCAAGACGCCAAATGGCGATGTGGAGATAGACTCAAGCTTGCAAGGTGAGTTTAATCTTTACAACCTAATCGCAGCACTTGGCGCCGTTTGCTTGCTAGAGCGACCAGATACAGCCGCACTTTCAAAGGCGATAAGTAAATTTAAAGGGGTTAGTGGCAGAATGGAAGTGGTTAGCACCGATCCGTTAGTCATCGTAGATTTTGCCCATACGCCAGATGGCATAGAAAAGGTGCTAAACTCACTTAGACATCTAAATTTGATAGCTGTCTTTGGCGCAGGAGGCGATAGAGATAGGACAAAGCGCCCTAAAATGGGAGCGATAGCCCAAAAATACGCAAGAATTTGCATCGTCACAAGTGACAATCCAAGAAGCGAGGAGCCAGAGAGCATAATCGATGAAATTTGCGCTGGCATGAGCCAAAATGAAAATTTGATACGAAACGCCAACCGCAAAGAGGCGATCGCGCTAGCCATTAGCAAGCTAGAACCCGGCTGGGCGCTTGTCATACTTGGCAAAGGCGACGAGCCATATCAAGAGATAAAGGGCATCAAGCACCCATTTAGCGACAAAGAAGTAGTAAAAGAGCTTTTAAAGAGGTAAAAATGAATATAGAAATTTTAGCTAGCAAGATCCACAGAGCCGTCGTAACAGACGCAAATTTAAACTATGTTGGCTCGATCAGCATCGGCGAGGAGCTTATAAAAGCTGCAAATTTGATAGAAAATCAAAAGGTTGAAATTTTAGACGTAAATAATGGCGAGAGATTTGCCACCTACGTGATAAAGGGCAAAAAAGGCGAAATTTGCCTAAACGGCGCAGCTGCTAGAAAGGTCTGCGTTGGCGACGTGGTCATCATCGTAGCTTATGCTAGCATGAAATTTAAAAAGGCTAAGAAATTTAAGCCAACCATCGTGCATGTAAATAACAAAAACGAGATCATAAAGGAGTAGGCGATGTTTGAGGGATTTGACTTTTCAAAGATGGGGCAGATGCTTGAGGATGTGCAAAAGCAGGCCAAGCAGATGGAAGAAGAGAGTAAAAATAAAGAATTTGGAGCAAAAAGCGGTGGCGGACTAGTAAGCGTGAGAGCAAACGGCAGCGGCGAGATACTTGATATCAGCATAGACGATAGCCTGCTTGAAGATAAAGAGAGCATGCAAATTTTGCTAATAAGCGCCGTAAATGACGTGCTAAAGTCGGTTGAGGCCGATAAGAAAAACACCGCTTCAAGGATGCTTGGCGGCCTTGCTTCGATGGGGATAAAATGAGACTAAATTATAAATTTGTCCTTGCTTTTTTGCTATCATCTCTTTTCTTAAACGCCGATCCTAGGCCTACGCAAGAGGACTTTAACGCCTGCTTTGAAAAGAACAAAAACTCAATCGTCTCGGTAAATAAACACTTTGGCGTGGCTATCACTAAAAATTTGATCGCAGTGCCAAAAAGCGAGGGAGCTCCGCTTGATGAATATGTCAAATTTGACCCATATTTGCAGCTTTTTTTGGTCCGCTCTAGCAAGGAGCTAAGCCCTGTTGTTATGGCTGATGAAACAAATGAAGAGCGTATCAAAAAAAGCACTTGGGTTGGAATTTTAAATGACTCTAACAACACCGTCATGGGTCACATCAAATCTTTGGGGCAAAATTTAGGCGACTTTGATACGCTAAGTTTTGAGTACAACGCAACTGGCGAGATAAACACACCTTGCTGCAAGATGATAGGTATAGCTGTTGGAGCTGATAAATTTATACCAAACCGCTATTTAAAGCACTTTGTATCTTATGATGACGTCTATTACGGCGATATCGGCGTGAAATTTTTGCAAAAAGAGGATAAATTTTTTGTGGGTCTTGTTGATCCTTTGGGCCGTGGCAAGATGATGATGGTCGATGATGAGCTTGTTACGATAAATGGTATCAAGCCAAAAAGCCTAAGAGAGCTAAATGAGATGGTGCTTTTTGCTCCAAAGGGCGCAAAGCTTGACATCATCGTGAAGCGCGATAAGCAAGAAATGCTCTTTCAGGTGCCAGTAAGTGGGGATGTGAAATTTAACCAAAGCCTCGATGTAGACGCCCCTTCAAGCCTTGATATACCAAATTTTAACATCATGCCAAAAGATCCACAAACGATGCTTGATGATAAGATTTTGGTGGATTATGGTATCACGGTGGATAAAAATTTAGTCGTTACCAAGGTCGAGCCAAAGTCAAATGCAGAAATTTTTGGCATCAAGACCGGCGATAAAATTTTGGGTTTTGATAAACAGAGCGTGAGTAGTCGTGAAGAGCTTTTAGAGAAGCTTGGTGAGTTAAAAAATTTTACGCTTCTATTTACTAGAAATGACTTTCAATTTTTTGCAAGAGTGCCAAAATGAGCTTACTTGAGGACTTTGTAAAATTTTTAAACGAAAATTTACCAAAGGCGCCTAGCTTTCATCCTTACTACGAGGAGGCGCTTGGCGTTATGCTAAAGGCTGGAGGCAAGCACTTTAGGGCGCTTTTGCTTCTTGGCGTGGTAGAAAGTGTGGATAAAAGCCTCACGCAAAAGGCCATGAGAGTGGCTTTGGGGCTTGAGATGATGCATACTTATTCGCTCATTCATGATGATCTACCTTCGATGGATAACGCAAGCCTTAGACGTGGCACACCAACACTTCACGTAACCTACGATGAGACGACTGCTATACTTGCAGGAGATGCACTAAATACCCATGCTTTTTATGAAATTTCACGTGCCAATTTGCCAGCTGAAACACGTATAAAATGCGTGGAAATTTTAAGCGAGAATGCTGGCGTTAACGGCATGGTGCTAGGTCAGGCGCTGGATTGTTTTTTTGAAAATACAAACAAAGAGGACATCAAAAGGGCAAAGACTAAATTTGGACTCTCTGGCAAGATGCTAAACCTTGATGAGCTAGTCTTTTTACACATCCACAAAACTGCAAAACTCATCGCTGCAAGTCTAAAAATGGGCGCTGTGATAGTAAATTTAAGCGAAAGAGAGTGTGAGAAAATTTATGATATTGGCCTAAAGCTCGGGCTTGCTTTTCAGATACAAGACGACATCATCGATCTTACAAGCGACGAGGTTGCCGCTGGAAAGCCTGTGCATAACGACTTAGCTAAAAACTCATTTACAAATTTACTTGGCCTTGAGGGCGCAAAAAAGAAAAAAGACGAGCTTATTTGCGAGATAGAAGAGGCACTAAATCAGATAGACTCTGGCATAGCAAAGATGATCTTAGAGCTTACGGATAAACACCTTTAGATAAAAGCTAGAAATTTCTAGCTTTTTACTACTAAAAATTTAAAAATTTATATCACTATTTAGACATTTTGGACAAAAATGCAAGGCAAGTTTTAATCACTTTTTTGTATAATCTGACGTAATAAAAGGAGATCATATGCTAAAAAAACAAGCCGATACTATAAGATTTTTGTGCGCTGACATGGTGCAAAACGCTAACAGCGGACACCCAGGTGCACCTATGGGTCTAGCTGATATTATGGTGGTTTTAAGCAACTTTTTAAAACACAATCCAAAAAATCCAAAATGGCTAAACAGAGATAGGCTCGTTTTTAGCGGTGGTCACGCTTCAAGTTTGGTTTATAGCTTTTTGCACCTAAGCGGCTACGATTTAAGCCTTGATGAGCTTAAAAATTTTCGCCAACTTGGCTCAAACACTCCAGGACACCCAGAGATTCACACTCCAGGCGTTGAGGTTGCTACTGGCCCGCTTGGTCAAGGTGTAGCAAACGCAGTTGGCCTAGCCATGGCAGAAAAATACGCCGCAAACGTGCTAAACGAACCAGACAATAAAATAATCGATCATAAAATTTACTGCCTTTGCGGTGATGGCGATCTTGAAGAGGGCATAAGCTACGAGGCATGTTCAATCGCAGGAAATTTAAGACTAGACAACCTTGTGCTCATCTACGACTCAAACAACATCACGATCGAGGGCGACACGGCGATAGCTTTTAGTGAGGATGTCAAAGCCAGGTTTGAGGCGCAGGGCTGGGAGGTCGCGCGCATCGATGGACACGACTACGATCAGATCGAATTTGCACTAGAGCAGGCAAACGAGAAAGAGTCGCCATATCTTATCATCGCAAACACACGCATAGCACGTGGTGCAATGGAGCTTGAGGGCTCACACCACAGCCACGGCGCGCCACTTGGCGAAGAGATCATCAAAAAGGCAAAGGCCGCAGCTGGCTTTGATCCTGAGAAGAAATTTGCCATTGACGAGGACGTGCTTTTAAGGTTTAGAGGTGCAGTTGAAAAGGGTGATCTTGAAGAAGCGATGTGGAACAAAAAGGTTGAGGCACTAAGCATTGAAGGCAAAAATTTACTAAACTCGCTTCTTAATCCAGACTTTAGCAAGATCGAATTCCCTGACTTTAGCGACAAGAAGCTAGCCACAAGGGATACAAACCATGCCATTTTAAATGAAATAGCTAAAAAACTACCTGGCTTTATCGGTGGTAGTGCTGACCTTGCTCCTTCAAATAAGACTGAGCTAAAGGGTATGGGCGACTTCCCAAATGGCAAAAATATCCACTACGGCATTAGAGAACACGCCATGGCAGCTATCAATAATGGCATCTCAAGATACGGCCTTTTCTTGCCATTTTCAGCGACATTTTTCATCTTTAGCGACTATCTAAAGCCAAGTGCGAGGATAGCAGCGCTAATGGGCATCAAGCACTTTTTTGTCTTCACGCACGATAGCATCGGCGTTGGCGAAGATGGTCCGACACATCAGCCCATCGAACAGCTTAGCACATTTAGAGCGATGCCAAATTTCTATACTTTTCGCCCAGCTGATGGCAACGAAAATGCAGCTAGCTGGAAAGTGGCTCTAAATTTAAATGCTCCAAGTGCCTTTGTGCTTAGCCGTCAAGGGCTTGATCCACTTGCAAAAGGCGAATTTGGCGAGGTTAGTAACGGCGCATATCTTTTAAGCTCGTCAAAAGATGCGAAGATAACATTTATAGCAAGCGGTAGCGAGGTCTCACTCTGTGTAAAGGCAGCTGAAATTCTTGGCGAACAAGGCATTGGTGCAAACATCGTGTCAGCTCCTTGTTTTGACCTACTTTGCGAGCAGCCAGATGAATACGTGGCTAAAATTTTAGACAAAAACACGACGATCATCGCAGTTGAAGCTGCAACTGGCTTTGAGTGGTATAAATTTGCCGATGCAGTTTATGGCATGAATAGCTTTGGTGCTAGCGGAAAGGCTAACGAGCTATTTGATCACTTTGGATTTACTCCGCAAAAACTTGCAAATTTTGCTAGCGAACTTATATAAATTTAATCTTGGGGAGTAAAATCCCCAACTGCAATCTAAAATCAAAAAAGGCATTTTATGGAAATTTCTCACGTTATCGTTTTGGCCTTGGTGCAAGGCATAAGCGAATTTTTACCCATTTCAAGCTCGGCTCATCTTATCTTGGTGCCAAAGCTACTTGGCTGGCCAGATCAGGGGCTTGCCTTTGACGTGGCAGTACACGTTGGTACGTTAAGCGCGATACTTTTTTATTTTAAAGATACGATTTTTAAGCTACTTCGTGACTTTTTTGCCTCGATCGCACAAAGAAAGATGGTAGGCGATAGCCTGCTTGTCTGGTGCGTGGGATTTGCTACCATTCCAGTTGGGATCTTTGGACTTTTGTTTAACAACATTATCGAAGAATACGCAAGAAGCGGCGTTGTGATCGCTATTACTACGATCATCTTTGGCATAGCACTTTATTTTGCTGATCTTCGCTCGACAAATAAAAGCGAATATGAAATGACCATAAAAATTGCTCTTATCATAGGCTTAGCACAAGCCGTGGCGCTCATCCCTGGCGTCTCAAGATCAGGTGTGACGATGACAGCAGCTTTATTTTTAGGTTTTAGCCACAAGGGAAGTGCGAATTTCTCATTTTTGATGTCGATCCCAGTCATCATCCTAGCCGGTGGACTTGAGAGCATAAAGCTCATAAAAGATCCAAATGCGCTTCCTTGGAGCGACATCGCCCTTGGTGTAATTATAAGTGCAGTTAGCGCTTATCTCTGCGTGAAGCTATTTATGGGGATCATCTCAAGAATCAGGATGCTTCCTTTTGTCATCTATCGCTTGATTTTGGGGACATTTTTACTTTATTTATTTTTATGATTTTAAAGTTTTAAAAAGTAAAAGCCAAGTGTGGAGAAATTTTTTACACTTGGCAAGAATATTTAGCGTGAGTATCTTTCAAGAAAAATTTCAAGATAAGCTTGGTAATTTAATCCTCTTTTTTATCTTTTTTAATAACATTTAGCAGATCTTTTGCAGCTTGATAAGCCCTATCTCCAAATTTCTTAGCTTCTGATTTGATATCAATTTGTTTTATGTCTTCAAATTTTTCGTTAGCTTTTTTCTCAAGATTAGCGATCTCTTGTTTGATCTCTTCGATTTTGTCATTTGTATCAAAATTTAGCTTTAGCTTTTTACTCTTGTCATTTAGCTCTTGCTTTAAGGCTTCAAATTTATTATTTGCCTCGCTCATAAGCTTTGCCATGCCGTTTGACTTTAGCTCTTCTATCCTTGAAATGATCTGCTCTCTTGCTTGATCGCTAATACGTTTAAATTTTGCTAGGTTTGTATCTAGCTCGCTATTTATAACGTTTTCGATCTCGTTTCTTGCTACACCTTCAAATTCCTTTTCAAGTTCCCTAAGCAATGCTATAAATTCTTCATCAATATTTTTTAAATTTAGTAGTTGTGAGTTTAGCCTAAGCTCATCTGGAGCAAATTTCGCCTCATCTTTAAGTTTTTCTATGGCTCTTAAAATGCCATCTCTTGTGCCACTTATCGCTCCACTTATCAGCTCTTTTGCAAAGATATGACCCTCATCTGCTAAATTTGCCGCTGCTATGATGATATTTTTTGAAATTTCAAGTATTCGCTCTTTGCTAAACTCTCCTCCAATTATCGCAACATAGGTCATATTTTTAGCTATCGCACCAGCTGTTTCTTCGACATCTTTTGCGCCTTCAAGAGTTGTCAAAAATGCGATTTGAGCACTTTCTTTTAAAATTCCAAGAAGCCTTGTTTCTCTAATGATCGCATTATTTAAAAGCTCTAAAATTTCCTCTTTTTCACTAAAATTTCTATCTTTTACGACTTCTTCAGCTGCTTCAAATGAAATTTTAAGTCTATTTTTTATCTCTTCTCGTTTTGCTTCTATTGCACGATTTAGCTCATCTTTTTTATCAAGTAGCTCGTAAAGCGCCTTTTCTTCAGCACCGACAATGGCTTGATTTATTCCCTCCATGGCACTTTTTAGATTTTTTGCATTTATGAGATCTTCTTTGTTCATCTTGTCATAAAGCTCGTTCATTTTAGCCTTTAAAATTTCTGGCAAAGCATTTATATCTTTGTTCGCAGCATCCTGAAAGAAGTTATTGCAAAGAGCTTTTATACTTATTAATAAGCCATCGCTGCTTTTATAATCATGTAAATTTTGTTCTAAATTATTCATATCTTTTACCTTATAAAACGTATTTTGCTTCGTGTTTTAGTGCTGAAAATATCTCTAGTCTCTCTTCTTCGCTCAAAACTAGTACGGCTAAGTCATAGCTAGCGTATTTTTTATCTTTGCTAAATTTTGAAAAAACTAGCTTAAATTCTCTATCTTTTACTATCTCTTTTACCTTTTCTTCTACATTGACATCTGCATCAAATATTATTTTGTATTCCCAATGTGTTGGGTAATCAATTTTTGCTTTTTTGTTATTTAGATCGCATATACTCGCCACTTTTTCCTCCTGTTTTACTCTCTAACACGATATTACTTATTTCCATACTTTTATCTATAGCTTTTACCATATCATAAATGGTCAAAAGCCCCACGCTAACGCCAGTTAATGCCTCCATCTCAACGCCTGTTTTGCCCTCTATTTTTACGCTCACATAAAGCTTAAAAGCACAAATTTCAGGCAGCTCCTCGATATCACAATCCACACCTAAAATAGCTAATGGATGGCACATTGGGATTAGTTCGCTTGTCTTTTTTGCACCCATTATTGCAGCGACAACGGCTGTTTGGATGACTGGGCCTTTCTTGCCAGTATTTTCTTTTATCGCTCTAAAGGCCTCTTTGCTCATTTTGATGATCCCGCTAGCAGTTGCTACTCTTTTAGTTGGATCTTTTGGGCTTACATCGACCATTTTTGGGCGGTCTTTCTCATCTAAATGCGTTAGCATTATCTCTCCTTTTTTGGCGGATTATAGCCTATTTAAACAAATTTAAATTACCAATGGCTTTAAGCTAAAAATATATCAAACACATAAAATTTAGCTTTTTACTTAAATACTAAAGATTTCTCATTACTTAATATAATTATTTAATTTAAATAATTTTCTTAAGAAATAATTTAAATTTAAATTTAAATTATTATACAAATTAGCACTAAAAATAAGTGATTCAATAGATAATAAATTTTATTAAAGCCATATTAGTATTGATTAAATCATAATGTCTATAT
>NZ_PPAF01000021.1 GCF_002913045.1 Campylobacter concisus
AGCTTAGCGCGCTTATAGAAGCTAAAAAAGCCGAGCTTGGCGAGCAAGAGATAGATAACAAGATGAAAAAAGAGGCCGCTGATATCACGCTCTTTAACGAGCCTGTTGCTAGTGGGGCGCTGCACCCTGTGATGGCTACGATGGATAAGATAATTGAATACTTTTTAGCTCTAAATTTCTCACTCGAGACTGGGCCGCTTATAGAAGATGATTTTCACAACTTTGAGGCGCTAAATTTACCAAAATACCACCCAGCAAGGGATATGCAAGATACATTTTACCTAGATGATTTTAGACTTTTAAGGACGCATACGAGCCCAGTTCAGGTGCGAACTATGTTAAATCAAAAGCCACCTATCCGCATGATAGCGCCAGGCACTGTCTTTAGACGTGATATGGACTTAACGCATACACCGATGTTTCACCAGGTAGAAGGC
>NZ_PPAF01000022.1 GCF_002913045.1 Campylobacter concisus
GAGCTGGAATTATATACGAGTAATACTTAAAGATAGTTGAAATATTTAGGGAATTTTAGAAAAATTTGTTTGTTACTTTAAAATTTTAAAATATGTATTTTTATTATTAGGTTTAAGGGTTTAGTTTTTGAAGTATAAATTTGGAGAGTTTCTGCTCTCCATCATTTAAACATTAAATTATGTGAACTTTTACACAATGTATATTAATAAGCCGCGATAAGCTCTATTTCCACAAGTGCGTCTTTTGGCAAGGTCTTAACAGCTACTGTACTTCTAGCAGGATAAGGCTCTTTAAAAAATTTAGCATACACAGTATTTACTTTAACAAAATCCGCCATATCTGCTAGAAATATTGTAGTCTTTATGGCATTATCAAAAGTAAGTCCTGCTTCAGTCAAGATATTTTTTAAATTTTCAAGTGATTGCTCAGCTTGGGCCTCTACGCTACTACCTGCAAACTCACCCGCTGGTGTGACACCAAGCTGACCTGAGATAAACAAAAATCCATTTGCGCTAATAGCTTGAGAATATGGCCCAATCGCTTGTGGAGCTTTTTTTGTTGAGATTTGTTTTTTCATATTTTCTCCTTTTGAAATTTTTTAAAATCCTACTATAAATTTTCTAAATTTTTAGTCTCCAAAAGCTATAATGGGCAAAATTTCAAAAGGATGAAGATGCAAAATATACTCGCACCAAATGAGTTTTTAGATGATTATATACTCGGTGCTGAGTTAGCTAAAAATGCTGGCATCTCATCAAATGCTTATCTTTTTTGGAAAAACGTCATAAGTGCTAAATTTGAAAACTCAAGAATAGTTTTTCTTAGAAAAAATAGCGTTCCAGCCAAATTTCAAAACATTATAAAAACCTGCACACCTTTAAATGGACTTATTCCAACAGGCGTATTTTGCTCCTTTACCTCACTTGCTCCTTCTCATCTTGTAGCAAAAAATGGCTCTAAGATCTACGAGCTCTTTAAATTTCATGAGATTTGCGGTATTAAATTTATAGACTTGAAGAAATTTTATGATGATTTTAATCTTAGCTATTCTTATAGAATTTACATTGAAAAGTGTAAATTTTTCTCACCTGCTCCATTTGAAAAACGCATAAAATTAACTGAAACGATGTGTCTTGGATATTATTAAAGTCCGCTAGCTAGCTTGCTAGCGGGATAAATTTATATCTTTTTGTAAGGTGCTTGGCCAACTTCATAGAAGTTATTACCTTCGCAGTCAATGGCAACTATTGCTGGGAAGTCCTCAACTGTAAGCCTAGCAACTGCCTCTGGTCCTAGCTCTGGATAAGCTAGCACTTCATATTTTTTGATACTTTGGCTAATGAGCGCTCCGATGCCGCCGATAGCAACCATATAAACACAGCATGATTTTTTCATAGCCTCGACTACTGCGTCACTCCTGTAGCCTTTACCGATCATACCATTTATACCAACTTCATTTATCATAGTTGGGGTGTATTTATCCATTCTGCCGCTTGTTGTTGGGCCTGCTGCTCCAATAGCTTGATTTGGCTTGGCTGGAGTTGGTCCGACATAGTAGATAGTCTCACCCTTTAGCTCAACTGGTAGCTTTTCACCACGTGCCAATGTTTCAGTAAGTGCCTTATGTGCAGCGTCACGAGCTGCTATGATAGTGCCTGATATTAGGACATTATCCCCTGCTTTTAGGCTTTTTACCACCTCTTTATCAAATGGTACTTTTATTCTTTTTACTTCTGACATTTTCTCTCCTTAAAGCTCGGCATCTGCGTGGCGTGCAGCGTGGCAGTTGATATTTATAGCAACAGGAAGACCTGCTATGTGAGTTGGATACCACTCGACATTTACTTTTACGGCGGTAGTATCACCACCAAGCCCTTGAGGACCAACGCCAGTTTTACAAGCAAGCTCTAGTAGCTCGTCTTCTAATTTGGCATATCTTGGATCAGAATTTTTACTATCGACTGAACGAACTGCTGCTTCTTTTGCCAAAAGTGCTGCCTTATCCATCGTACCACCTATGCCAACGCCTATTGTTAGTGGAGGACAGGCATTTGGTCCAGCGTATTTTACAGCCTCTAAAAAGACTTTTTTTACGCCCTCTATACCATCAGCTGGCACAAGCATTTTTAAAACTGATTTATTCTCACTACCAAAACCTTTTGGAGCTACTTTTATCTTTAGCTTATCTCCTGGCACGATTCTAGTGTGGATGACAGCTGGAGTGTTGTTTGTGGTATTTTTTCTTTCAAAAAGTGGTTCAGCAACGACTGACTTTCTTAGATAGCCTTCAATGTAGCCTTCCGCAATACCCTCATTTATCGCATCTTCAATATATCCACCCTCAATATGCACATCTTGGCCGATCTGTACGAAAACAACCGTCATGCCTGTATCTTGGCATATAGGTGCAACGCCCTCTTCTGCTAGCTTAGCATTTTGTAAAATTTTGCCCAAAATGTCTTTGCCTAGTGACGAGCTTTCATTACTTTGAGCCTTTGTAAAAGCAGCCTTTAAATCTGGCGTCACTACATAACAGGCCTGTTTGCAAAGCTTAGCAACGACTTCTCTTATATCTTTTACATTTATTATTTTCATCTTTACTCCTCGTAAAAAACAATTTTTAATTATATTAACTATATTTAAAATTTAAGATTAAATTTTACTGCTGGATATCTACTCGAAAAATTTATATGAGTTTATTTTGCTTGACTACAACTAGAAGACTTGTCTAAAACAAATTTAATGAAATAAGCGATGGTGAAATTGAGTCTAGCGCATCACAATATTGATAGAAATTTACATAATATGGCTTATTTAAGCCATAAATACATAAATTTAAGATTGAATGCTCTCCTCTTCATTTTTTATCTTTTTTCTAACTTTTACGCGTGAGATACTAGCTCCATCCATCTTTCTTACTTCGTAGTAGCAGTTTTCATCCTCGATCTTATCACCTACAACTGGCAAACGACCGATTAAGTTGAAGACATATCCACCGATTGTAACTTGATCTGTCTCTTCATCGAAGCTTATACCAAGAACCTCTTCTACGCTCTCTAGATCATATCTGCCTTGAAATTCGTAAATATTGTCATTTATCTTTTTGTAGTGTTGATCGACTTCATCGTGCTCGTCATTAAAATCACCAAGCACCTCTTCCATTATATCTTCCATCGTAAGAAGTCCAGCTGTACCGCCATACTCATCGACTACGAGTGCGGCTGAAATTTGCTCTTTATTCATCATTACAAGTACTTTTGATATAGAAAGGCTCTCAGGCACGATGACAAATTTACGAACAATTGAGTCAAAACTCTTCTCTTTATCTTTACTAAAGTGAAGCTGCAAAATATCTCTAATGTGTATCATGCCCAAAATAATATCTTTTGAGCCGTCTATATAAGGAAAGCGAGTATATTTTGACTCAAATACGACTTGCAAATTCTCTTCAAAGCTCTTTTGTTTATTTATGCATATCATATCGCGTCTTGGCGTCATGATCTCTTTTGCGACTGTGTCACTAAAATCGACTGCATTTTTAATGATCTCAGTCTCAAAGCTATCAAGCACACCACCCTTTAAGCTTTCGCCAACGATGATTTTTATCTCTTCTTCAGAGTGTGCTAGTTCATTCTCTTTAGCTGGCTGGATGCCTAAAATTTTAAGTCCAATGGTCGCTAAAATATCAAAAAGCTTAATTACAGGCGAAAATAGCACCCAGAAAAAGTGAAGTGGACGAGCGATTTTTAGTACTGAAGTCTCAGCCTTTGCAATAGCAACTGACTTTGGCACAAGCTCACCCATTACAACGTGAAGTAGTGTAATAAGCGTAAATGCGATCGCAAAACCAACCGTATGAACTAAGATGTCGCTAAAGTTGAAGAAATTTTTAAGTGGTGCTTCTATAAGTCTTGCAACTGCTGGCTCACCGATCCAACCAAGAGCAAGTGAGCTTAGTGTGATGCCAAGCTGAGTAGCACTAAGATAAGTATCAAGCTTGTTTGACATCTCAAAAGCAAGCTGAGCATTTGGCTTTTTCTCTTTGATAAGCTCTTCAAGCCTAGACTTACGAACTTTAACAAGAGAAAATTCTGATAAAACAAAAAATGCGTTTAGCAAAATGAATATAATGGCAAGTATTACCATTAAAAGCGAATTATCGCTACTGGGGTTCAATTATGATCCTTAAGAGTTAAAAATTTTTGCCTGATTATAGCGAATTTATATTTAGCGGTCAAATTATCCGCGCCCAAAAGTAACAACATTTCTTAAATTTAAGATTTATAAAAAGTTCTTAAATCATATTTTGATAACATTATTTTCATCACTAAATTTATGGATTTTACAATGAGCAAAAAGAATTTTTCATCGCGTTGGGCATTTATATTGGCCTGTGTTGGATCAGCAGTTGGCATGGCGAATGTCTGGGGCTTTCCTTATAAACTTGGCACAAATGGCGGTGCAGCGTTTTTACTCATCTATGTTTTTTTCATAGCTCTTTTTTCATATGTTGGTCTAAGTGCGGAGTATGCGATCGGTAGACGTGCAAAAACTGGTACGCTTGGATCATATAAATATGCTTGGCAAAGTAGAAATTTAGGCGTATTTGGCAGTATTATTGGCTGGCTTCCACTTGCTGGCTCACTTTGCATAGCTATTGGCTACGCAGTCATCATCGCTTACGTGCTAAAAGCCCTTACTCAGGCGTTTACTGGCTCATTTATGAGCGTTGATACGAACGTTTGGTTTAACTCATTTGCACTTCAAGATTACTCAGTCTTGCCTTATCATTTTATTATCGTTGTTGGCACGCTTCTTACACTATTTTTTGGGGCAAAAAGTATCGAAAAAACAAATCAAATAATGATGCCACTGTTTTTTGTATTATTTAGCATTTTGGCTATAAATGTCGCGATGCTGCCAAATGCGTTTGATGGGTATAAATTCCTTTTTATCCCTGACTTTAGTAAGCTTGCGGATCCGATGGTATGGGTTTCTGCGATGGGTCAAGCCTTTTTCTCGCTCTCTATCACAGGATCTGGCATGATAGTTTATGGAGCTTACCTTTCAAAAGATGAAGATATCGTTGAAAGTGCTAAAACTACGGCTTTTTTTGATACTATCGCGGCTCTTGTGGCCGCTCTTGTTATGATCCCAGCAGTCTTTGCCTATGCTATGGATCCAGCCGAAGGTCCAAAGCTACTTTTTGTAACGCTTCCAAAAATTTTACAAAATATGATCGGTGGACAAATTTTTGCGATCATACTATTTACCGCAGTCATCTTTGGCGGTATCACTTCGCTTCAGAATATGTTTGAAGTAGTCGCCGAGTCACTAATGCATAAATTTCCGCTCCTTAGTAGATTTTGGACGCTCACACTACTTTGTGCAGTTTGCTTTGGCATAGGAGCATTTATGGAGCCTATTAGCAGTTGGGGGCCTTGGATGGACTTTGTGTCAATCTATATCATCCCAATTGGTGCGGTAATCGGTGCTATTTCTTGGTTTTGGATTATTAAAAAAGATGAAATTTTAGACGAGATAAATTCTGGAGCAAATAAATCTTATGGTAATTTCTGGTATTTTGTAGGCAAATTTATCTACGTTCCGCTAACATTTTTACTTTGTATCATAGCCGTAAGTAAGGGAATTTCTTTTTAAATTTAGCTCGCCGAAAAATGAGCTAAATTTAAAAAATTTTTGAAGTTATCTTAGTTTTTTTGTGCCGATGTAAGTGGCAAAAATTTCTTGTGAGCCATCTTTTTTAAATAAAATAACATCGTATTGCTCGGCTTTACTGCCTTGCTCCATACCTTGGCTCTCCATCGGCATGCCAGGTACTGCGATACCAACTACGTCTTTTGGCTTGAGCTCTAGTAGGCGCTTTACCTCATCGGCCGGAACATGACCTTCTATGATATATCCATCGATAATTGCTGTATGGCAGCTTGAAAGCTCTAGCGGCACGTTAAATTCTTTCTTAACTTTAGCTATATCATCTACTTTTATGACCTCTTCGCTAAATCCAGCTTTCTGCATCGCCTCACCCCAGCTAGTACAGCATCCACAAGTTGGGCTTTTATAGACCTTCATATCAGCTGCGAACGCAAATGTTGCAAAAAAGCCAAGAGCCAAAAATACTAATTTCTTCATCATTTTCCTTTACGTAAAATTTGCAAAATGATATAGCTCGCATTTAAATTTTATATAAATGCTTAATATTGCTTGCTATAATTCGCCAAAATTTACAAAAGGCACTTTATGTTTTCATCATTTTTTAAAGATAAAAAATGGGCACTCTGGGCTTATGGCGGAGCGATATTTATCATCTTGCTTCTTGTCTATCAAACGCACCTAAATGTCCGTATAAACGAGTGGTATAAAAATTTCTACGACATCGTGCAAAACTCAAAAGATCATGATGTAAGTGAGTTTTGGCGAGAAATTTTTAACTTTATAAAAATCGCTATGCCTTACGTCGTGACTTACACCGTGATCTCGTTTTTTGCTAGCCACTGGGTCTTTCGCTGGAGAGAGGCGATGACGTTTAGATATCTAAAATTTTGGCAAAACTGCAAAAGTGACATCGAAGGCAGTTCGCAGCGTATCCAAGAAGATGTCTACCGCTTTGCCAAAATAATGGAAAGCCTTGGCGTGCAGGTTTTAAGGGCGATCATGACGCTGATTGCCTTTATACCAGTACTTTGGGAGCTAAGCAAGAGCGTGAGTTTGCCTTACATCAAAGATATCGAAGGCTCGCTTGTTTATATTGCTTTAATAATTAGCATCGGTGGCCTGATTATTTCGTGGTTTGTGGGCATTAAACTCCCACATATCGAGTATAACAACCAAAAAGCAGAAGCAGCGTTTAGAAAAGAGCTAGTTTATGGCGAGGACGATAAGTCTAAATTTTGCCAGCCAAATGTCATGCTAGAGCTTTTTACGGGCGTAAAGTTAAATTATTACAAACTATTTTTGCACTATGGCTACTTTAACCTTTGGCTCATCTCTTTTTCACAAATTCTTGTCATCGTGCCTTATGTCATCATGGGAAATGGCCTATTTAGCGGCGTCATCACGCTTGGCGTTTTAATCCAAGCTAGCAACGCTTTTTCTCAAGTTAGAGAGAGTTTTAGCGTCTTTATCGACAACTGGACGACAATAACAGAGCTAAGATCTGTAAATAAACGTTTGAGAGAATTTGAGAGAAATATAAACTATAAGGCGTAGGGGTTAAATTTAGGATATAGCGTCTAAATTTTGAATTTATGCGGTCATAAACCAAGTAGCACACTGCATGTGCTTTATCATCAGGCAAGTGTCAGGCAAATTTTAAAATTTATGAGCGAGCATATCACGGCTCTAAATTTAGTGGCGAGTAGCTACGAGACCTAAATTTAGCAGTCTGCTAAGGCGAGTGAATAAGATTTTAAAATTTGCAAAAAAGTAAATTACTATTTTTGATATCACAAAAATTAATTTTTCCCCCTCGTTTAACAATGCATATCCGACTCAGGCTATAATACGCGAAATTTTAGTCCAAAAAGGATAAAAATGAAAAAATTTTTACTTACATTGTTAGCGACTAGTTTGCTCTTCACTGGCTGCTCAAGCGTTACAAAAGCAGGCGTTGTTGGTGCTGATCGTAAGCAATTTATGCTAGTCTCATCAGAAGCTATGGAGCAAAGCTCAGCCCAAGCCTATGTCAAGACGCTAACAGCTGCTAGAAGTAAAGGCGAGCTAAATGTTGATCCGATCCTTACAAAAAGAGTTCAAGATATCGCTAAAAGGCTCATCGCCCAAACTGGCGTTTTTAGGGATGATGCTCTAAAATGGAAGTGGCAAGTAAACGTCATTAATGAAGATACGCTAAATGCTTGGTGTATGCCAGGTGGCAGGATAGTCGTTTATAGTGGCATTATAAAAAGGCTAAATTTAACAGATGCGCAGCTAGCTGCGGTCATGGGACACGAGATCGCACACGCTCTTAGGGAGCACAGCAGAGAGCAAGCAAGTGCTGATCAGATGAAAAGTATCGGTATCTTTGCAATAGCCACAGCTACTGGCCTTGGCGATCTTGGAGCTAATGCTCTAAATTTAGCTAGCGAATACACCATATCTCTGCCGTTTTCTCGCTCGCATGAGACCGAGGCTGATCACATCGGTACTGAGCTAATGGCAAGAGCTGGATACGATCCAAAAGAAGCGGTCGAAGTCTGGGTAAAAATGAGCAAGATGAGTGGCGGAAAGGTGCCTGAAATTTTAAGTACTCACCCATCAAATGAGAGCAGGATCAAGGACTTAAAAGAGATCGCAGCAAAGCTTGAGCCGATCTATCAAGCAGCCAAAAAAGGCTAGGCTTTAAAAAAATTTGAGCGATCTTGATGGTTGCTCAAAATTTATAACTAGTACATTTTAAAAAACTACGACTGCTGATATTCGGCTAGTTAGCAAGGGTCTTGGTTTAAAGCCAATAATAACTCTCGCCAAATCTTTCTCTATAAAGAAAATGATAAAATTTTAGGCTACTGCTTACTGAGTGACTTTAATCCAAAAGTCGCTTACGATATAAGCGTAGAGATAAGCATCTATGTCGCTAAAAAGGCTCTTAAATGGGGTATCGGCAAACAGCTTTTAGCCCACAGCCTAAATGAAACTAGAGAGCTAAATTTAAAGAATATCATCACTTTAATATTTATTGAGAATAAAGCAAGTCCTAGGATATTTTTAAAATTTGGCTTTGAAAAATGGGGCGAACTGCCTGGCGTTTGCCTGATGGACGGCGAGTATAAAGATGTCGTTATCTTGGGGCTAAAGCTCTAAAAGCCAAGCATTAAGCAAATAAAGATATAATCACCTTCATCTTGGGTAGATGTCCGAGCGGTTTAAGGAGCACGCCTGGAACGCGTGTGTGGGGCAACTCACCGAGAGTTCGAATCTCTCTCTACCCGCCATAAAACTATCTATAACTTAAAGTCTACTGACCTTTATTTTTATTGCTTAAAACATTGGCACTAAGCAAAAAACTACTTTATAAAACTTGCCAATTATCTTTTACTTTGCCATATAACTAACATTAAATTTTGCTCCATTTCAGGGACAAATTTGCATAGAACGCTTAAATTTAGATTCTATTTGCCTTATCGACAGCTACGAACGCCCAGTGCATAAATTCTTGCTTTGGTTTGTATTTGCCGCTGTTAAAATACTCCGCTAGCCGCGCCTCCTCCGTTTCGCTTAGCTCGCCGCCAAGCCCCCAGCGCGTCTTTTGTATGAGCTCCTGCGCGCTTGCTGGCATAGGGCTTAGGCTTAGCGGCGATGATGGCAAGATAAGGGGCAAATTTAAACTAAATGAGCCAAAGCTAAGCGTTGCTAAGCTCATAGAGCTTCCATTTATCGAGGCGGTTTTGGACGAGAATTTTAAAGAGCTATCGAAAGATGAGATGATAAATTTAGATGGCACTTTAAAGCCTATATTTTGGCATCACAAGGCAACTTTGCTCGTGCAAAAAGACAAAAATGGCGAGTTTAGAAATTTAAATATAAAAGAGCTTCGAGAATTTTGATGATGCAAAATTTCAATGAGAAAAATGAGTTTAAATACGGCAAATTTAACTACGAAAAAGCACGAGAAATAGCCAAAAACTGCACTAAATTTAAGCTAGATAATGACGAAGAAGAGATGGCTTGTGGAGGTGAGCGGAGCTGCTATGACTGCGCATTTAGGCGTTGGTAAAGATAGCTTCATCTGCATGGCGCAAGCTAGCAAAGACTGAGTTAGCTCTATGCGACCATTTTTTTATCTTTAAGTTTTCCGCCACGTTTATACTTTAGTTCGCCACAAAATCTCTTGCCAAATTTCGCCTCGATTATAAGAACTAGCACGAAAAATATCTTTTCATCATTCATTCGCGCGATCTGGCGTAGAGTTTGGCTAGAGTCATTAAATTTAACCCCATTTTTGCGTAAAGTTTCGCAAAAAATAGCCTCGTCAAAGACCAACATTTGTGAAATTTCAGTTATGCTGTATGGCTCGAGCGAGGCGATAATTCGGTCCATATTGCAAATACTTGGATTTTTACTGCGTGTTAGCACATCCATTGTTTCATTTATTAGCTTTACTAGTTTTTTTCTGCGATTTATAACGTGAAGTGTTGCAGCAAGCAATATTAAAAAACCTGCGATTTTATGGGCATTTAATAGATACTCATTATATTCACCAAGTGCAAAATTTACACCAGAGAATGCGAGCATACAAAGCCCTAAAATAAGAACTAAAACGAGACAGAATTTATAAATAACCTCTACTTTAAACATGACACTCATCCTAAAATATATTTTTCTAATTATACACTTTAGGAGTTGAAATTTATCACCAGCTTATTTGGCTGGTGATTTAATTATATTAAAAATTGTAGTTAAAGCTTAGGTTAAAGGTGCGTGGATCGCCATAAACCATCATATTTTTACCGATACCCTCGTAGTATTTTTTGTTAAAGAGATTATCGATATTTAGCTGCACATCAAAGTTTTTAGCAAATTTATAACCAAGCATTAAATTAGCCAAAGTGTAGCCTTTTTGTGTGATTTCATTTGCGCCTTTGCCAGTATAAATTTTGCTCTTATACATAGCTCCAGCCCCTACTCTAAAGTCTCTAAATTCATACTTTGCAAATAAATTTGCCGTGCTTCTTGATGAGTCGGTGACATGTTTTTCACCATTAGCATCTTTTGCGTTAAAGTGCGTTGCACCAAAGCTTAGGCTTAAGTTTTTAGTGATCTCGCCGTTTAGATCTAGCTCAACGCCCCTACTTGTCACGCCTTTGCCAGATTCATATATTTTGGCATTTGTTGCTGGATTTATCTTGCCAGTATCTATGCCAAGCTTATCTTGCACGATCTTAAAGACGCCAAGACTTGCTTGAAGCGCCCCGTCAAAATACTCGCCTTTAATGCCCACTTCATAGTCCTTGCCTTGAATCGGATCAAGATACTTGTCATTTGCATCCTTTGCGTTTTGAGGTTTAAATATACTCGTGTAGCTGGCGTATAAAGTGTGGTTTGCTCCGATGTCATAAGTGATGCCAAGATATGGTGTGATCTCATTTGTGAAATTTCTATTGTCTTTGCCACCCTCGATTTCATACTTGTAGTAGCTCACCCTGGCACCTAGCAAAAATTTAAGCTCATCGGTGATTGATAGTTTATTTGCCGCGTAAAATGCCTTTTGTATCGTTTTGTCTTTATTGTTTTGATCTTCGTAAGGAAATTTTGGATCATCAAGGTGTAAGTTTTTAAAATCAATCCTACTTCTAGCTGTATAGGCAAGCCCAGCTGGTGTGGTCTTTTGTTGCCAGTAGCTACTTACCTTATCGCTACTTTTTTTATAGTTGTTATACATAGCACCAAAGACAAACTCATGAGATAAATTTGCTAGCTCGTAAGGGATATTTGCGTATGTATCTACGTTGTGGATGTTCTCCTCTCTTTTGTTTGCATAAACGCTAAGATCACCTATGTTACCAGTACCGTCTAAATTTACCGCTCCACCGTAGTAGAGTAGATTTGAGTCAGTGTTTGCCCGTCTAAATGAGTAGCTTAAATTTAAGCTCGCTTCATTTTCAAAGTAGTGCTTAAAATCAGCATAAAAATCAAGTGTTTTTATATCCCACCTCGTCCAAGGCTGAGAGAAAATTTCATTTTTACTAAAATTTGTCCTAGAGCCATCTGCGTAAAAAGCTGGCATGCCGCCCCACCTAACACCATGGCGTCTTAGCTCTTGATAAAACGCACCAAGACTAAGCCATGAGTTATCGCCTATGTCACTATCGACTACGCCGTAAATCGCGCTATTTTTACGGTTGTAATAATCCATATAAGAGTGTGATTTCTCATGCATAAAAGAAAGCCTGGCCCTAACGCTTCCGCTCTCATTTACCGGCGTTTGTACATCACCATTTACGCCGTATCTATCGTATGAGCCAGCACTTACACCAAAATTCCCTTTTAGCTCCTTTGAGTCTGCTCTTTTTCTTATGAAATTTAAGCTTGCAGCTGGGTTGCCAGCGCCTGCAAGTAGGCCATTTGCCCCTTTTACCACCTCAACTCTTTCATAAGGCAGCAAGCTCATATCATTTGCGCCAAGGCTAAAGCCACCAAAGCTAGGCATCGAATCAAGCAAGTAATAATCTATCTTAAAGCCACGAGCCGTCGGATATACGCGCTCGTCCCATTTATTTAGCGTGACGCCTGGGACATTTCTAAGAAGCACCTGATAGTCCTTGATACCTTGATCTTTTAGCCTAGCTTCTGTTAGCACAGTTAGTGATTGAGGCGTTTGACGAGAGGTTAAATTTAGCCTAGTTGTGCTCTTTACAAGCTCTTTTGCAAAGTAGTTTGCATCGTCTCTTCACTCGCTTTCTACGACATCAATTGCTTCTAAAATTTTATCGCTTTGGCTAGCAAAAATTTGAGGTTGCATCAAATTTAATGCAACCAAACTAATTAAAAATTTTTTCATTTTTTCTCCTTTTAAAATTTCTTTTAACCCACAAATAAAGTCCTGAGATACTTAAAATAAGCGGTGAAACACCAACCAAAAACCAGATAAATTTTGTGAATTGGTTGTAGTTGCCAAAGTGCGATTTTCTAAATGCTGAGAGAATTTCTTCGCTTAGATTTGCATTTTTTATGTCCAAAATGCTTACTAGTTCGCCGCTATTTTTATCGTAAGTTAATATGCTTGAATATTCGTTATGCAAGAAATTTTGATCTTTTACGTAGCCAAAAAGGCGTATATTTGCTCCTTGCATAAAAGGCAGTGAGATGAAGTGTGGCTCAAAGCCAGCAAGATCATTTTTTGAGCGAGCCACCAGCTCGTCAAGAGATAGGTTTTTGTTATAAATTTTTGTATCTATAACGAAGTCATTTTTAAACTCTGGTATGCGTGCCATCTGAAATTCCCACCAAAAACCACTTATGCAAATAAGCAGTAAAATAGGCGTAGAAAAAATTCCTATCATTTTATGAATGTCGCTCATAAAAATATTTAGCCTATTTACACGAAGCCTAAGTAGTGTCAGCCAAAATTTTCTATAAATCACGAAACCACTTATGCAGATAAAAAACGTGAAAATAGCGGTTAAAGTAAGGATAACGTGACCGCTCTTTTCTAGAAATAGCGACTCATGAAGCTCAGTTAAAACTCCAAAAAATCCCTCATCATGTGCGAGTGGCTCGCTCTTTATCTTACCGCTAAAAGCGTCAAAATAGATAAATTTCCACTCTTTTTGGCTGTCATTGTGCTCGATTAACCAAATTTTGTCACACTTTTTAGGGTTTGCATCGATATTTACACCAACCATCTCGTAGTCGCCAAACTTGCTTGCGATGATATTTCTTAGCTCATCAAAGCTGATCCTTTTGCTTAAATTTTCTTTGTTTAATTTTACATTTACGACATTTGGAGCAAGAAGGCTGTTTAGCTCATCTTTATAAACGAGGATCGCACCGCTAAAACAAACTACTGCAAGTGGAATGAAAAATAATATAGATAAATAAGTGTGCAATTTATAAAAAAATTTTTGATTTAGAAATTTCACTTTGTTTTAAAGCCTTTTAATAGTAGGTTTTGATAATGGCTCGCAATCTTATACAAAATTTACTTTGATAATATTTAAAACTATTATCAATTATGATTTCAAAAAAAGAAAAATTTTTATAGAATGTAAATTGAAAAAAATAAATAGATTTGATTTTCAAAAGAATAAACAACTCCTCTTTGTGTATACGAAAAGCCAGAAAAGGGGGAAGCAAAGACTTATCAGTTACAAAAAGGAGGGTCCATTTAGGACGATGAAATAGTATTATTTAAGCATAAATTTTAATAAAATTTTTAGTTAATAAAAAAGAAATTCCAAGTAATACTAAAGTAAATTTAACTTTAAAAAAGCTACATTTAGGAAATTTCTTTTAATTAGTACAAGCATAAAATTAGGCTAATTTTTAGGCACAAGCTCTAATACATTGCAAGCTCGTTTACTGCCCATCTTGCAAGCTTTATCAAGAGCATTTGCAGAAAGATCAAAGCTTTGCTCAGTACCATTTCCTTGAAGATACTTTGTCGCTAGCTCATAGCAAGCCTCACTACTACCATTATCACAAAGCGATTTAAATATCTCAAAAGATTTTTGTGTATCTTTTTCTGCGCCAAGGCCGCGTCCTAGCATATCTGCATAGATAAAGCAAGAAATTTTATCTTTATTCTCACACTCACTTGAAAGCTTTTTTGTAAAGCTCTCGCAAGCTTTAGCGTTACTTTTATTAATACACTCTTGCATATTTATATCCCAGTTTGCATTCAAAGATAGAAGAGCAAATACTAAAAACAAAATGGATTTTTTCATAAATTTCCTTGGAAGAAGTTAGCTCCCTTTGGGGGAAAGGGAGCTATTACAAAAAGGAGGTTTCTTGTTGGACAAGTGGAATAATACAAGTTTCGTCTAAATTTAAAACCAACTTTTCTTTAACAAAAAACAATCTCAAACCAAATCTTTTTTGCTAAAGGCAAAATAGCCACAAACTAGCAAAATAATGCCTAGTAAAAGTGGATAAATAATCGCATAAGCTACAAATGTTGCCTTTGGAAAGGTGCTTAAAATAAAATAAGATGCAGTACCGATAACTGCTAAATTTGGATCAAAAAGACTAAGTGCTGCTATCCTGAAAAGCTCTATCGGATTTAGTATAGCAATAGCGTAAATGATGTACTCATCGACTGAACTTCGCATAAGAAGTCCAATTAATGCTAGGTCAATAAATGCAAGCATTATAAGCCAAAGTAAAAACGCCACGCCTTGGCCTGTCTCTTGATTTTTAATCACACTTGAGATAAAAAATCCAAGCGATAAGAAAACAATACTTAAGCTAAAAAGTAGCCCAAAATAAAGTGTTAATACACTCCAAGGTATCGCAACACCTTTTATAAAACCAACAATAACACAAAGCAAAAGAGCAAACAAAAGTGGTACAAAAACAACAAATGTACGGCCCAGTGCCTTGCCAAAGTAATACTCTCTAAGGCTTAGTGGGAAGCTAAGTATGTATTCAAGCAAATTTGTATCTCTATCTTGATTTATGCTTCTTACGGTTGAGATGAGAATAAAAATAGGCACAATGATGACACAAATTTGAATAAATAAAAGCAGTGCTCTAGTAAGCCCAGAAAAGCCGAGCACACGTGAGTCAGTCACGCCGCTAAATAAAAATCCTATCATCAAAGCAGAAAAAAGCGCAGCATATATCACAAACCATCTTGAGCGAAAAGACTCTTTTACATCAAGCTTTGCTATTAAAAAAAGATTATTCACTCTTGCTCCTTAAATTTTCTTCTTTGATTATCTTGCCAAGATCCATATAGACGCATCTATCTAATAAATTCGCTATCTCATCAATACGGTGTGAAATAAAAACAAGTGTTTTGTTTTGCGTGAAGTTATCAAGTAAATTTTTAAAAGAAAGCCTTGCTTTCACGTCAAGATTTGCTGTTGGCTCATCAAACATCAAAATTTCACTATCCTTAGCAAATGCGATTGCTATTAGCATCTTTTGTTTCATGCCGCCAGAGAGCTTATAAAATGGTTTATTTAAATTTGCATGCAAATCAAGCTCTAAAAGCTTGCTAAATTTCTCAATCTCTTCAAATTTTACATTTGAGCTTTTGCAGACAAACTCACAAAGCTCGCGCAAGTTAAATTTAAGCGGTGGTGGGGTTTGTGGCACAAATGAGATAAATTTCAAAGCCCCTTTTCTATCTTTTAGGGTATTTACGCCATTTATTGCGATGCTTCCACTATTTGGAATAAACTCGCCTAAAATGATACGCATGAGCGAGCTTTTGCCAGCTCCATTTTGTCCAAGTATTGCTATTTTTTCACCAGATTTTACGTTTAGGCTAACATTGTCAAGTATCCTTTGCGAGCCAAAAATTTTAGTTACTTCTTTTATATCTATCAAAAATTTTCCTTATATTAGTTTTTTAAAGCCGTTGTCAAATTTCAGTGCATCTTGATGACACACATCAATACACCTACCACAAAGCGTACAATCAGCGCCAGCTATCCTAAAGATATTTTTGCTCTCGTCAAGCTTTGCCCCTTTTTTTGTCATAAAAAGTACGTGAGGCACTAGACAAACATCAGTGCAAACTAAGCAGTGATCGCACTTCTCTTTATCCCAGCTAACTTTTATGGCATTTGGTTTAGCTAGCACCGAGTAAGTAGCTCCGATAGGACAGACATATCTGCACCAAGCTCTACGTGAGAAGAAAATTTCAACCATAAGCATAGCTACAACGAACCAAATAGCATGAAAATAGCCATAGATAATAAATCTTGAAAAAATCCCAACAACATTAAAAATTTCAAATGTAAGGCTTGCACTAGCAAAGCTAAGGGTTAAAAACAAAATGGTAAAAACATATCGCCACTTTGTGTCAAAAACTCGTGGTTTCACTATCTTTTTAGCGCGTAAATTTTCATGGATCTTCTCAGCTATTTCACTTATTAATGAATATGGACAGATCCAAGAGCAAAAGCCTCTACCGCCAAAAATGATATAAAAGGCCAAGATACTAAGTGAGCCAATTATTAAATTTACGTGGATTTCATGTGTCGCCAGGAAAACTTGCAGGCTCATAAAAGCATCTGCTAAGTGAAAGCCAAATATCCTTGACGCACTGATGTCGCCTTCTAAAATTTGTATATCAACTCTATATGAAAGCACAAATAAAAGATGGATTAGAATAATACTAAATATACGCCAAAATCGTATGCTAGGACGCTTCTTGCCATCTTTTGTAGTTGTGATTAACGTGCTTAGAAAGCTTACATTTCTAATCGTCGCACGAGTGTTATATTTGTCCATTTTTACTTTTTAAATTTAGAAATTTCATCTGCAAGGCTTTCAAGCTCGCTATCACTAACATTTGTAAGTAGCCCCTTCATAAGTGAGTTTTGCACCTTGCCAGCTTTATAATCAGCCAGCTTTTTAAGTAATTCATCCTTACTTAGGTGCGTTATATCAGGTGCTACGACACCTTTTGCATTTGCACCATGACACGGGGCACAAGTTGTTAGATACTGCTTGCTAACGCCTTCATTGTGTACTTTAGCCACACTTAGACTTAGCTCTTTTACCTTTTTTAGCTCATCTTCGCTGGCAAATTCTTCACTAGACTTTGGCTGATCTTTTGTAAAATTTTGCTCTACTTTTGGCTGAGCATTAGCTGCTACTTTTTCTTTTTTAGGCGGAGTCTGGCTTAACATAAACACCATGATACCGCAAATTGCTACCGCTAAAATAATGGTTATAATCTTTCCTACTTTCATTATTTGCTCCTAAATTGTGTATTAAAATCACTGATTTCTTTAGCTAAATTTCTGATTTCACTATCATCCATTTTTTTAACAAGATCTCGCATCAAGACATTGACTTTTTCTTTATTTTTATAAGCATTTATCATTGTATAAATTTCATTTTCACTTTTTGTTAAAAGTGATGGCCCAATGATGCCATTTGCGTAATCATCGTGACAAGCTGAACATTTTGTAATGAAATTTTTGCTAAGCCTGCCCTTTATAAGTCTTAAATTTATAGTTTGAAGAGGGGTTCTTACCATCACTAAAGCACCGATTTGACGGCTTACGTTATTATCTTCAAGTCCAAATTTTACGCTCTTTTCACCGTGCATATCGTATTTTATGAAATCATTTTGTTTATTTGTACTTTGATTATTTTCTTTTTTTTCAACCTTTATGCTAGCACTCGTGGCTACATTTATTGGTTGCTCGCTAGCTGCTTTTTGCGATTTGTCATCGCTCTTTTCACAGCCGACAAATAGCAAAGCAGCAGCCACTAAAGACATTATTAATCTCATTCTTCCTCCTTATAAATTTCATCATAACTCATTTTTGGGGCAATATTTATAATTTTTACAGGGCAAACCTCAGCACACACCCCACACCCAACACAGCCATGCTTTATGAGTGGTAAATTTGCTTCACTCATTACTATTGCACTATCGCCAACTGGGCAAATACTGACACAAAGGTCACAAATTTGACCGATTTTGCCTTTTATCTTATCTTTTTCTGCCTCTTCCCTATCATTATAAACTTTGCGAACAAGCAAATCTTCAACGCTATCTTCGCTTAGTTTTTCTCTTTTTAGGCACATACAGGCATTTGCATTACTCAAGACAGCAACGCCCATTTTCACATCATCAACAACTTTTGTAGCATGATCTAACGCACCACTTGGACAGGCGAGCACACATGGAAAAAGATCACATAAATAGCAACCTCTCTTTTTAGGATCGATGTATGCTGTACCATTTGAATATCCATCTTTTATATCAAGCAAACTTATACTGTGATAAGGACATACTTGTACACACTGTCCACATTTGACACAAAGATCATCGAAGTCATCAACCGCACCTGGTGGCCTAAGGTAGAGTTTATCGCCGCTACTTTTTGGCAAAATTTTACCTATGCCATATCCTGCGGCAGCTGCGACTGAGCCTAAGATTATAAATTTTCTTCTATCCACGTTTTGCCCTTAACGCGTTAAAATTTGAAGCATCGAGTGGTTTTATCCTTGGCGTGCTATCTTCAAGTAGCTTTATTGGCTCAGAAAATGGCGCGAGTTTGGCTAAAAAATTTAAGATACTAAAGACACTTGATCCATAGAAAAACTGCAAATTCGGATAATACTGCCAAAGCTGATCGGCATATGATAGGTGCATAAACGGCGTATCGCCATAGCCATCTTTATCTCTATCAAAGCTCTCATACTCATCATAATAATTTTTACTCCACCGATTTAATGCCATTTTATCGCCTGGAGTGTCGTTCGCAACGATATCCATATTGCCTATAAAATCATTATTTTCAAATATGCTTGTCCCCTGAGTAGCGTGAAAATATACGCCAACTACGTTGTGTAAAATTTTATTGCCTAAGAAATTTATCGTTGAGCCTGGCTGAAACGGCGAATTATCAAGCAAAATTCCTCTCGCATTATAGATAAGGGTATTATTTTCGATAGTAAAATTTGAAACATCTTTTAGACCAATACCAATACCAAAAGCACCGTCACTATCCATAACAAGATTATTTTTTATATTTGAGCCAGCTGAGTACATAAAAAACATTCCGACTGCATTGCCGATAAAATCGTTGTTTTCGACTAAATTTTGATTCGCATACATAAAGTGAAGCGAGTATCTACCGCGAATCGCTTTATTTTTTAAAAATTTATTGTGACTTGCATACCATGCAACCATATCACGGCTATCATAAATATAATTGCCTTCGATTAAATTTTCATGACTATACCAGAGTCTAACGGCATCACCTCTAAAGCCAAGACTGGCTCCCTTTTTAGAAGTGATGTTATTTTCAGTGATCTTTGAGCTACTACACTCTTTAAAATCAACCCCAAAAAGCACATCACTCAAGTCATTTTGCGTAATCAAGACATTATTTGCTTTATCACAGCCAATGCCAGCATCTAGCTCACCAAGGTCATTTCCGCTACCACTTATCTTTAAATTTCTAAGCGTAACATTTGAGGCAATAATCTTTACAACTGTGCCTTTACCATTTCCTTTTATATGAGCGTTTTTGCCCTCGCCAACGATACTAAGCGGCTTATTTATAGTTATACTTCCTTCATAGATGCCGTCCCCTAGCTTTATAACATCGCCAGGGCTAGCGTTATTTATTGCATCTTGAAGGATATTTGCAGAGCTAAAAATAGGCAAGAAAGCAAGGGCAAAATTGAAAATTTTACGCATTTAGCTCTTTTTTCTTTGAGAATACTGCAAGTATGCAAAATACGCTCATAGCGATCATAACCCAAAATCCGATACTTGGATAAGAGTGCGTTGTAAATTGTGCGACGCTACCATCACCTAAAACTGTTGGCATAAATGGTTTAATCTTAAATGCGCCCCACTCTTGCATATTGTGTCCATACCAGTAAAGCCATCCTGCAAATGCACTCATAAATAGCACAGGCGCGATAATGGTTGGAACCATAAGAAGTGAGTTAAATTTGCCGTTGTAATACAAAAATGCGAGCATACAAAGCGTTGAAATAAGCAAATAATAAGGTGCTATCGCTCGCTCTAAATTTCCACCATGCTCCATAGGATACATACCGATGTAGTGATTTATCGTATTCATCTCATGCACGTCACCACTATATCCATCTACGTGAAAATATACAGGAATTCCATCAGGAAAGGCTGATTTTGGATAATTTGGAGCTTCAAGAGAGACGTACCAGATAGGAAAAGATGGTGTGCCTATCTCTGCTTTCTGCTCGATCATCTTATGAAGATCGCTTGCTACATCTTTTGATAAAAGATGATTTTTATACTGAAATGAGCTATAAAGATTATATATACCGTAAGTATAAGATGGCAGTTCATCACCATCAGCTATACGCTCTTTTGCTCCGTGCCAACCAAGAACAGGCAAAGTAAAACAAACAGTCATTAAGACAAGTGCAACAATGGTATAAATTTTATATTTACTCATGATCTCTCCTTTAAATTTTAAAATTTCATCTGCTAAAAATAAAATTTTAAAATTTAAAAAGGGGCAAAACGCCCCTTTAAAAGCTACATACCAGCGTTTTCATCTACCCATTTTAGGTATTCGATGATATTTTTGATCTCTTCATCACTCATATGCTGATTTGGCATTCTAAGGTTAAAGTAATCAATCATTGATTTAATGTAGTCGTCATTATAGAACTTAGCAGGATCTTTGATAAATTCTGCTACCCATTTTTCGCCGTTTTCATGTCTTAGTAAAACGCCAGTTAGATCTGGACCTGAGCTTACTTGACCGATAACGTGGCAACCATTACAACCGCCTTTTAGATAAGCCTCTTCACCTTTTGCAGCAGCTGGACTCATCGGAGTTGCAATCTCTTTAGCTAGGTTATTTTTAGCTCTTAAGCCAACGTCAGCTGTTTTAACCATGTATTGCCATACTTGGTACTCCCAAAGGATAGCGCCGTTTACGTCGCCTTTTTTGTAAGCTTCGTCAGCTTTAGCTTTTACCTCTTTGATGTGACCGTATTGATCAAGTGCGTCATCAACCAAAGCTTTTACTTTTGGATATTTCTCATAATGTTTCTCTTTTAGGTATTTAACAACCTCTTGGATAACATCGTCAGTTGCCTTATTAGTTGCGATTACTTTGTCGTATTCGGCTTTTAAAGCCTCTGGGCTTAGAGTTTTTAGCTTGTTATTTTTTGCAGATTCATATTTTTTATTTGGATCTTTAACAAGCAAATAACCCATCATCTCTAGGTGAAGCGCTGAACAAAACTCGGTGCAGTAGTATGGGAAGACGCCTTCCATATCAGCTACGAAATTTACTGAAGCAGTTTTGCCAGGCTCTAGTGAAGCGTGAATATTGTAAAGGTCGATGCCAAAGCCGTGAGTCTCATCTTGAGCGCGCTCTAGGTTTGTTAAGTGAATTGTTACATTATCACCTTTATTTACTTCGATGTGCTCTGGGTTGATGTGGCTTCTGATCATTGTCGCATAGACAGTTACATTCTTGCCATTTCTCTCAACTCTTTCTTGACCAGCTAGAGTTGCGTATGGGCTAGCCTCGCCTGTTCTTGAGTTTGTACCCATGTTGTAAGTAAGCGCTGGGCTTAGTTTGCTAGCAGCTATTGAAACAACATCGTGTGGCTCACCAAGTGGGATTGGCATATCATAGATTAGGTCCATTTTTGCACCAGTGATGTCTATTAGCTGGTGATTTTGTGGATGAAGCGGGCCAACTGGGCTAAAGCGATCGATTGAAAGTTTATCAAGAGCGATTGCATATTTGCCAACTGGTTTTGCTGATTTGCCTTCCATTGTATCAAGGTGGCCGATATTGTAGTGAACATTTATCTTATCAAGCACTTTTAAATTTTTATAGTCCCATTTTACGATTTGACTATCAACGTAAAGTGAAGTATAAAGTACGCCATCTTGTGAGTCAAATGATGTGTGCAGTGGTCCAAGGCCAAGTTCCACTTGTCCGTGCATTGACTTTTCTCTATCTAAGATAGGAATTCCGTATGGGTCAGTGCCAGCATACTCTTTTTTGTCGATTAGCTCTTTGATCTTTCTAAAGTCATAAACTGATGCGTGAGTATCAAGCTTACCGCCAATAATGATATATCTACCGTCTGGGCTTACGTCACAACCATGTGGGCTCTTTGATTCTGGGATCAAAAATAACGCACCAGCTTTTACAGCAGCGTCTATTGTAACTACCTTGTGGCCATTTATAACTTTGTAGTTTTTCTTGTCTTGAACAAGTTTTTCTAAAATTTTCCAGTTATAAACATGTAAGAAGTCAGTGTCATTTCTACTTGCACCTGCTTCAAATGGAGGAAGACCTTTTTCGATACCGCCAGTATACATCTCAGTATTTATTGAGTTTGTAAAGCCCCAGCCGTAGCTCTCGCCTTTACCAGCATCACTTAGATCTTGCCAGTATGGTGGAAGCTCAAGAGAAAATGACTCTTTCTCATCGATCTTACCTTTTGGATAGTCAAATTTCCAAAAAGTTACAGCACCTCTATAGACTGCTTCATAGTCGTCTATTGAGTGATAGTTGTTATCAAGCGGAGCTGCATATTGGCTAGCTTCGATAACATACTCGCTATTTGGAGTGATGAAGCTACCGCCGTGCTCACTCTTCATGATAGGGTTTACAACGATTTGAGTTGTCTCAAAGTCATGCAAATTTATAACTGCGATTCTTGGGTTAGCTTTATCGTTGATAAATAGATAATCACCAACATACTCACCATTTTTCTCACTGAAATTTGGGTGGTGTGTATCGCCCCATGTTATCTCTTTGCCCCTGATGTTGCCTTGTTTCAAAACAGCTTTTGACTCATTGTCATAGCCATATCCTTGCCAAGGCTCTGGCGTGAAAACGCCGATGTATTTATAAATTCTCATCGACGGAACGCCATAAACTAGCACTTGACCGCTTTGCCCACCAGATGAAAAGACGATGAAATCATCTTTTTTACCGCTAGGCTGATAAGTTTTAGCAGCTGCAAGGACATCTTTTTCGCTTAGCCCACGCTCTTTCATGACTTTTTCAAGGTCACTACTAGCAGCACAAGCGGTCGTTAAAGATAGCCCAAGCAACGCAGCACTTGCGACACAAAATAACTTTTGCATTTACTCTCCTTTTTAAAATGAATTTATCTCTAAACTCTTTATCTCATTGTCTAAATTTACGCCATTTAAGACGCCTTTGTCTATAAAAATTCTTTTTATCTCATTGCTAAAAAGAGCCTTTTGTCCTTTTAACTTAAGATCTTTATCAAATTTATAGACTACTCCATCCTCATCACCTATGAAAATTTCATCCTCCATACACGCAAGAGCTGAAATTTTAGATTTTAAAACTTGCTTTTTAATTCCACTTTTAAAATCTAAAATTTCTCCATTTCTAAAGCCAAGTAAAATATCATTCCCCTTAAATTTACAGGCACTCAGTGGAGCAAAGCCAACACGCTTTTTCTCTTTTAAATTAAGCTCTTTATCAAGCAAAAATGCTTTGCCATTAAAGCTCGTAAAAAATAGTTCATCATCAATTGGCAAAAGGCTTGAAATTTTATAAACATCTTTATAATTTTTAGTTAAAAGTTTATTGAGATTTTTATCAAAAACGCCTATGCTTACTTCATTTGTCATATCGCAAGCTACGTAAATTTTATTTTTAATTGCCACAATTTGTGAGATTTTACAGCCAACATTTGGCATAGCAAATAAGAAATTTCTCTCATTTGCCACCTCAATAATCTCATTATTTAAATTTGCGATATAAAAGGATTCTCCATCATTTCCGCACTCTTGATTTTTATAAATCGTCTCTTTTAGATCCAAATTTTTAATCTGCCCATCTTTTATAAAGACGATGCTTTGGTTGCTTTCATTAATAAAGCAGCCTAATTGCTGGGCAAAAGCTGTTATCAAAAACAAACTTATACAAAGCAGAAATCTCATGATCCAAGGCACTTTCATCATAAATTTAATAATCAAAAAACTATACATACTTAACTCTTAAAAGCAAATTAGCGATTAATTTATTTTTTTAAGCTTTTAAAGAAAAATATCAATAAATTTTTTTAAATTTTATTATTTACATTATATAGACATTATGAT
>NZ_PPAF01000023.1 GCF_002913045.1 Campylobacter concisus
GTCGTCTTGTATCTGAAAAGCAAGGCCAAGCTTTAGTCCGATATCATAAATTTTCTCGCACTCTCTTCCACTTAAATTTACTATCACAGCACCCATTTTTAGGCTTGCAGCGATGAGCTTTGCGGTCTTGTGGATGTGTAAAAAGACTAGTTCGTCAAGGCTTAGCATCTTGCCAGAGAGGCCAAATTTAGCCTTTGCTCTTTTGGTATCCTCTTTGTGCGTATTTTCAAAAAAACAATCCAATGCTTGACCTGGCACCATACCACTAGCTCCAGCATTTTGGCTTAAAATTTCCACGCATTTTATACGCGTATCAGCTGGTAGATCGGCACGTGAAATTTCATAAAAAGCATTCGTATTTAGCGCGTCTCCTGCGAGTATCGCAGTGGTCTCGTCTTATGTTACGTGAAGTGTTGGTGTGCCGCGCCTTAGGCTTGCGT
>NZ_PPAF01000024.1 GCF_002913045.1 Campylobacter concisus
CTTGGTTTGGGACGCCCAGCACGTGCACGGGACCTTCGATGACGTTTTCGAGCACGTTTAGGTGCGGGAAGAGGTTGAAGCCTTGAAAGACCATGCCCGTGTGCTGACGAAACGGCAGTAGCTCGCTTTGGCTAAATTTAGTGCTGAAATTTATCCTCTCTCGTCCAAGTTCCAGCTCGCCGCTTTGCGGGATTTCCAGCAAATTTATGCAGCGCAGCAAGGTCGATTTGCCAGAGCCTGACGAGCCCACGATGACCGTCGTTTGCCCGTCAAAGATCTCAACGCTGATGTTATCAAGGACGAGGTGATCGCCAAAAGATTTGTTTAAATTTGTAAATTTAACGGACATCAGACATACCTTGAAGTGTATTTTTCGAGCTTTGCTTGCAAAAACGTAAGCAGCGTGCAAACGACCAGGTAGATGAGCGCGGCTAGCACGTATAGCACG
>NZ_PPAF01000025.1 GCF_002913045.1 Campylobacter concisus
GCTTTCAAGGACGCAACATTTTAGATTTAAACAAATAAGCAGATATGAGATCGTAAAACATCTTGAATTTATCCTTAGTAAAGAGGGCGTGAGCTACGAGAGAGAGGCGCTTGAGATACTAGCTAGAAGTGGCGGCGGCTCGCTAAGAGATACGCTAACGCTGCTTGATCAAGCTATCATTTATGGCGCTGGCAATATCACAAAATCAAGCGTGGCAGCGATGCTTGGACTTCTTGATCCAAGTAGGATCGAGCAGATCATCGAGCACATTGCAAATGCCGATAAAAACGCCATTAGAGTACTTGTGACCGAGCTTGAGACCTATGAGCCAGAGATGATCATAGATGAAATTTTGGCAAATTTAAAGCAGAGATTTTTAGAAATCGACCCAAAATTTTCGCTTCTTATATATGAGAGATATTTTAGGATTTTGGCGCAGGCAAAGTCGATGTTAAGCGTATCAAGCGACAACGGC